>CAZFNB010000318.1:0-4119 GCA_964520235.1 uncultured Bifidobacterium sp.
CCCAGCCGAACGCGCGGAGCTTGTCGAGCATGGGATAAAAATTCGGCAGCGTCTTGCTCGTCTGGCCAAGCGATTGAAAATCATTCAAGTCCACCATCGCGATGATGCGGGTGATGCCGAAACTCGGCGCAGTCATGAGCGCTTCCCAGACCGAGCCTTCCTGCAATTCGCCGTCGCTCATCACCACGTAGATGTCACGCGCCTTGCCGTGCATCTTGTCGGCGTAAGCCATGCCGACCGCGAGGCCGAGTCCGTGACCGAGTGAGCCGGTGGAAGCTTCAATGCCCGGCGTACCGTAATCGGGATGCGTCGCGAGCGGCCAGCCGGGTTTGCAGATGTTGTCGAGATACGTCGTCGGGATGATGCCGACTTCTTCGAGCACACAATACAGCGCGGGCGAACCGTGACCCTTCGAGAGCAGGAACGTATCGCTCGTGTCCTTGTCGCCCGTGCGATTCATCAGGCCGATGTAAGCCGTGTCCACCAGTTCGAGGCACGAGAACGACGGCGCGATGTGCAATGCGCCGACCTTCTGTGAAACGTCGAGGATGCGGCGGCGAAACTTCTGGCAGCGCTTCTTCGCCTCGTTGAAATCAAAACCGGTCGCCATAAAATCAGGTGCGGAGGACGTAACCCGTCGGCCATTCGCGGAGTTGCGGCAGATATTTTTTGCCCCACGCGATCATCTCCTGGATGCCTTCTTCGAGACTGATCTGTGCCTCCCAGCCCACGTCCTTCTTGATCGCGCTGCTGTCGAGCCAGTATTGGCCGTCCTGGCCGAGGCGGTCGCCGACGACTTCGCACAACTGCTCGAACGGCATCGGGAAACCTTCGGCCACTTTCGCGACGACATCGCGGATGGAGATGGGCAATGGCGGTCCGGCGTTATAGACCTTGCCCAACGGCGCTTTCTGCGAGACGAGCAGGATGGCTCGCGCGAGATCGCGGGCGTGAATGTAAGATTTCTTCGCGCGACCGCCGCCTTGCAACGGAAGCTTCTGTCCTGTCAGACCGCACACGACCGCGCGCGGGATGACACGATGCAAAAGCTGGCCGGGGCAATACGCGTTCGACGGACGGATGATGTTCATGCGGAACTTCAACACGTTCGCGACCGACAGCAGGTACATGTCGAACGCCGCCTTGGACGCTGCGTAAGGGCTGGTCGGCTTGATGGGCGTGTCCTCGCTTGATGCTGAATCCACCGAACCGTAAAGCTCGCTCGTGCCGATCTGAATGAACCGCTCCATGTAATCGCGCTTCATCAACTCCTCGCACATCATCGTAAGCGCGACGCAATTCGTCTCGAAGAAGCGCCACGATTTTTTCCACGACACCGCGCCTTCGCCCTGCGCTGCGTAGCTGATGATGACCTCGGGCTTTTCCTTGTCGAACAACTCGAACAGCCGGTCCTGCTCGTGCGTGATGTGGATCTGGTGATACTCGTAACGCTTGTCGCCCTTGCCGACGTTCAGCGAGAACGGTTCGGGCTTCTCGGGATTGCGACCGACGGAGATGACTTTCTTTGCGTCGGTATTCGCGAGGAGATACATGCAGGTGTGGACACCGAACGATCCACCACCGCCTAGAACCACGTACGTTTTCATAGTTTGAGTTCGATGTGAGTAGCGGAAAACGCCGCGCCCGTCGAGATTTCTTTGTCAGCCGTTGGATTTTGCCAGCGCCAAATCCCAGACGCGCGCGAGGTAATCCGGCGTCCGCTTGCCGACGAATTCTGCGCGCGGAATGAACCGCAAGTCCTGCCCCTCGAAACATTGCACCGGGCTGACGCCGTCGTAGCGCGCCCACCAGAAACTCAGCAGATACGTCCGGCCGTTCTCGGGTGCGACGTAGTGGAATTCGATCAACGGCTTCAAGTCCGCGCAGTCGTAACCCGTCTCCTCCAGACACTCGCGTCGCGCGCCGTCGCGACACGACTCTCCGTCTTCGCAATGGCCGCCGGGGAACACCCACAGCCCCGCCGCAGTGATGGTGGGTTTGTCGTCCCGATGCTGGAGCAGCACCGCGCCGTCATCGCGCAACAAAACCACACCGCCGATGCGCGCTTCGATCTTTGTGGAAACATTCGACACGTATCCAAGTTAGCCAAAAACGAAAGCAGCCCAAAACTCAAATCCCCGGCACAAAGAGCAAAGCGCTCACATGAAAGCTTGAGTGGACTGTAAGATGGTCGAAATGACGCATGATTTTCAAAATCGTTGACAACACTGCCAGCCCGTTCATAGTCATGTTTGGGTTGAGAAAGGCTTGATCAGATCATCCAGGGTCTGGGAAAAACCCATGAGACCGTCAATTACAACACCCGGTTTAGCCAGGGCGAAAGTGGCTTTGTTCGCAACGATCTTCTCCACATGCATTTTTTCCAAGGCCGCTGCCGATACAAATTGTGCCGCTTTGCCGGTGGGACTGGTCAGTTGGTGGCGCGCCGAAACGAATGCTTTGGACCAGGCTGACGGCAATAACGGAACGTTGATAGGCAACACCACCTACGGTTTGGGCCGCACCGGAACCGCGTTTGTCTTCGACGGCAACACAGATGCCGTGTCTGTGGGAAACCCAACCAATCTGCAATTACAGAACTTCACGATTGAAGCATGGGTGAAACGATCCAGCGCATCAGTGGCCACTTTGAATCCCGACGGCGCTCCGGGTGTCGGCTGTATTCTCTGCTATTCCTGGGGCGGGTATGGCTTTTACCTCCGCGACGATGGTCATATCGGACTGGGCAAGATAGGCAGCGGAGGAGTTGTTTCATCTCTTTTGATGACCGATACAACCCGCTTCCATCACGTGGCAGTAACCAAGTCAGGCGGTGCAATTGTATTCTACGTGGACGGAGTGATGGATACATCTGCGACATTTTATGATCCAGGTTTTGTATTTAACGGACCTGCAGCCATCGGTGCGCGCGGTGAAGATTGGGGATCGGCAATGTACGGCTCTATTGACGAAGTGGCAGTTTACAACCGTACACTTTCAGCGGCAGAGATTCAGGCCATCTACAATTCAGGTGATGCTGGAAAGTGCATTGCACCCAGTCCTCCATTCGTATTCGCACACCCTATTGACCAATCTGTAACTGCGGGTAGTTCGGTTTTATTCAACGTCACCGCCGGTGGCAGCCAGCCACTGAACTATCAGTGGCGAAAAGATTCTGCGCCGCTGAGCGATGCAACCAACACGACCCTTTTCTACACCAGCGTCTCGACAAATACGGCTGGTGAATATGACGTCGTTATCACCAACTTTGTCGGTTCGGTTACTAGTCACGTGGCCACTCTGACAATCATGCCAGACTCGACCAACTGTGTTTCTCCTCCTTCAGGTTTGGCCGGTTGGTGGCGGGCCGAAAACAACGCCGATGATTTGGTGGCTGCGAACAATGGCAGCTTTCTCAATGGCGCGTCGTACGTGGCTGGCGAAGTGGGCCAAGCCTTCAGCTTCACCGCGAACGGCAGTTACGTGCGGATCCCTGCGTCTCCCACGTTGAATGTCGGCGCTGGCGGCGGGCTTACAATCGAAGCCTGGATCAACCCTGCCGACCTTACAACCCCGGATCCGATCGTCGAGTGGGCACTCAGCGGCGCCTACGCCGTTCATTTTTATGCCAACTCGCTCGCTTCGGGAAGGCTCTACGCAAACCTCGTAGCCGTTGACGGGAGCGAGCACACCATTCAAACCGCCAGCAGTGTGCTGACATCCAATTCATATCAGCATGTAGCGCTGACCTACGACAAGGCTTCCGGTGTTGCGCGTCTCTTGCGGAACGGTGTTGTGTTCCAGGAATCTGTCCTGGGCAGCTTCACCCCCAGGACAAGTCCGGACATGTATATTGGTTACCGCCCGCCGACAAGTCCTGCCGGGTCGGTTTCTTTCAAAGGGGAGGTTGATGAAGTTTCGATTTACAACCGTGCCTTGAGTCCGGCGGAAATTGAGTCCATTTACAACTCAACCTCTGCAGGCAAATGTCAGATCCCGTTCGCGCCAACCATCGCTGCACATCCAACCAATCGTACTGTGTCCATAGGCAGTTCCACGACTTTCGCGGTGGCGGCCGGCGGCACGCCGCCATTGAGCTACCACTGGTACTTCAACACC
>CAZFNB010000319.1:0-4110 GCA_964520235.1 uncultured Bifidobacterium sp.
CTCCTGGCGAAGGACATCAGCGAAAAAAATACCGGCCAGCCCCTGCACATCCGCTTTGTGGACAGTGCAACCGGTTACGCTGTGAAGCCTGACTTGGTGGAAGCCTCTCCGCGCGACGAAATCCAAAAGCCACAACGCATCCGCCGCAGTGGAGTGACGAAAGACGGTCGCACGACGCTGACCCTTGGCAAAGGCCAGCACAGCATCGTCGTCAATGCGCCCGGTTACCAACCGATGACAGGCGAGTTCGTCGTGCTGCCAGACAATCCCTACAACATCGTTTTCCAGCTTGATCCCGTCGAACCGCCGCGCGAAATCCAGCCGGAACAAATCGCGGCGTTGCATCGCGTCAATGAGACAGTGTTCGTCGGCTACGTTGTGGATGAGGAAACAAGCCAGCCGCTGGCGGGTGTAATCGTCCGCACCGAGCCGGGCGGCAACGAAACCCGCACGGACGCGCGCGGTTATTTTCAGATTTATGTACCGGTACAAACGCTGGCGGAGGCCACGAACACGCCTGCTAAATTGATTTTTTCCCGCGATGGTTTCCAGACTGAGGAGCGTCGTTATCTCGAACTGTGGTCGGAAGGCGACTGGATTTACCGCATCCGTCTCGAACGTGGTGACGGAACGAAAATCGTGGACGAGCGCACGCTCCGTCGCCGCAGCGAGTATCCCGTCGCGACAAGAATCGAAGCGCCGACAAACATCGAGCCTACGATATTGACGCCAACTCAGGCGAGCGTCTCGACTGAAAGCGCCACAGCACAATCCGTGACCGGCATTGCCAACGGTGGCTTGGTCGTTTCACAACTTACCGGATCCGTGCCCGTCCGTATTCCGACGAACATCCGCGTGCTGCGGCAGGATGGGGTGACGATTGATTACATTTCGCTGCAAACATATTGCCAGCGGTCGTTGCCGTCGGAATGGATCGCGTCGTGGGGCAGCACCGGTCCGGGCAACAGCGGGACAAATTGTTTGCTTGCAGGCGCGGTCGCCATCCGCACCTACGCCATCGGCTACATCAACAATCCCGCCAGCGTCACTTACGACATTTGCGGCACGACATCGTGTCAGGCCTACATCAACACCGCCAGCGACAGTCGCACGACGGCGGCGGTCAATGCCACGGCGAATTACGTGATGATCCAGCCCGGCGCGGCGCGCATCGGATTCAAGCTCACGGAGTATTCGGCGGAAAACAATCAACTCGGCATGGCGTGTGGCGATGGTTTCACCGCGCCGACGGGCGGTTGTCTCGCCGATGCCGTCTGCACGGGTGAAACAGAATTCGGCCACGGACGCGGCATGTGCCAGTGGGGAACGGCGCGCTGGGCGAGCGGACGCAAAATGGCAAACCGCGTGACGGGCGACACAACGACCAACGGTTTGCCGCTGCAAAACTGGACGTGGCTTTGCGAACATTACTATCCAACCTTGGAACTCGTCCAAGGCTCGCCGCTGAACACGAATGACTACGTGCAGGTGCAGGGCACTTCGAGCGTGTCCGTCCGCCAATGCGCGGATGGCAGCATCAGCAGCGGAACGAATTGTCCGCTCGTCACCACAAAATCCTCCGGCGCGAACGGCATCATCATCGGCGGCCCGGTGCGCGTGACGGGCGATGGCGTGGGCTACACCTGGTGGCGCGTGCAATGGTTCGACGCGGGCGCCACCATCGGCTGGGTGCCGGAAAACTGGATCGAGCGGATCTCGACGCCGCTGAATGTGCCGCCGGTGCTCGCCGTGATTCCCAACGCGACGGTCGTCGAAGGTTCGTTGCTCACGTTCACCAACGCCACGGCAGCGTCCACGAATGCCGAGGTTCTCGTGACGGATTTTGAATCGTTCGCCAGCGGCACAACCTCCGGTACGGTGTTGTTTCGCGCGCCGAATTTTTCCGGCTCCACGAGCGCGTTCCTCGGCGCATCGCCGAACACCACCACCGTCACCGGCACTTTTCCATCCGGCAACAACGGGGCGCGCGCGTTGCTGGCAAGCTGGAACTGGACAACCACGGTCAACGCATGGTTGCGATTGACCACGTTCGACACGTCCAACCTGCCCAACCCTGTGATTGATCTGACGCGCAAATTGAAGTTCGACCTTTACGCAGATCGGGCCGTCGGTGTCGCAGTGGGTCTTCGCGAATCTGGCAATCCCGGTGGAACGGCCATCGGCTCGGACGGTGGGACTGCCCCTCTGATCATCGAATGGGCCGGCGTCACCAACTCCGTCAGCGGCCAGCCGCAGGTGACGCGTGTTGTGACTGCCAGTAATTGGATGACGCTCGTGTTCGATCTGCCGGTTGAACCGATCAGAAATTTCTCCGGCGGCAACGGCGTGCTCTCCTCGGCCACGGGGCTTGGCACTTTGGAACACGTCGCGCTTTTGCCTGCGGACGGCACGGGCACTTACAACGTTTATTTCGACAACATCATCGTCTCGACGCCAAAAGTTTTGACTTACAGCCTGAGCAATGCGCCCGCCGGAGCGACGATCAATCCCACGACCGGCGTGTTCACATGGACACCGGCTGAAGCGCAAGGCCCGGGCGTTTACAGCATCACCGTGCGCGTGACGGACAACAATCTTCCGCCCGCGAGCGATGCGAAGACATTCCAAGTCACGGTCAACGAAACCAATCAGTCGCCGGTGCTGGCGGCGATCTCAAATCGTGTGATTCATGCGGGAACGTTTGTCACGTTCACGAACTCGGCGACTGATGCGGATGTGCCGGCCAACACCCTCGCGTTCAGCCTTGATCCGGGTGCGCCTGCGAACGCGAGCATTGGCGCGGGCAATGGAATCTTCAACTGGCAGACCGGCGACGCGAACGCGGGCTCGACCAACAACATCACCGTGCGCGTCACGGACAACGGCACGCCCGCGCTCAATAACACGAAGGCGTTCAGCATTGCGGTGCTGGCGCGACCAGACATCGTCAGCACATCCGTCGGCGGCGGAAACTTTGCGATGAGTTGGAGCGCGATCCCCGGCCAGAAATACCGGGTTCAATTCAAAAACAATCTTACCGACGCGAACTGGAACGACATCGTTCCCGATTTGAACGCGACGCTGTCCACAGCCACGATGACGGATTCCCTCAGCTCGACGCAGCGATTCTACCGCGTGCTCGTGGTGACGCCTTGAGCGGCATCAGAAGCGGATGTTTCGCAGCGCAAGCGCGACGACCGTTGCCACCAGCATCAGCCCGGCGGGCATGAATTTCTTTGTCTTTGCCAGACGCATGGCGAACACCACCAGCAGGACAGCCAGCAAAATGTCTGCGACGTAGTATCTGAAGATGATTCCGAGCGCGCAAAGGATGAGCGCGGCGGCAAACGCGGCAGACATGACCAGTGAAACCCGGCTTTTACCTTTGAAAAAGCCGATCAATCCGCCGGCGAGCAGCAGGACGATGTAAACC
The DNA here is from genome assembly GCA_964520235.1 of uncultured Bifidobacterium sp. Lineage (GTDB taxonomy): Bacteria > Verrucomicrobiota > Verrucomicrobiia > Limisphaerales > JADLHS01 > JADLHS01. The sequence continues at coordinate 3,434 of CAZFNB010000319.1, forward strand.
CAGAGAACCGTGTTTTGCATGGCGCGGCAGATTGCCTCAGCCAGCCTGCACGTCCAAGCTCAGAATTTCCCCCGGTTCGCACTCTGCCACGACCTCCAACGGACGGCAGCAGACCTCGCAATCCGTCGTAAAGCGCTGCGACCCCATGCTTGTGTCCACCACGATCTCGACCCGTTGACCGCAATACGGACATTGAATGGTCTCGGAGACTTCCATGCGACAAGCTTACGCCTGTCAGGTCGAATCGCAAACGAACTTCGGCGCGCGGCGTTCACGCCGCATCACTGCTCATCTCAAATGGAACGCTCAGACTTGCCCTGAAGCCGGCTGAAGCCCGCGCTCCATGAGGCGCCTTGGCAACGTTATCCTTTGGTGGGGCGAGCGTCCTCGCGAGCCGGCTCGTCAGCAGCCTCGCCCCACCTCAGTAAAACAGCGCCAACACCGCCGCCTGCTCCGCGACGAAAACCCCTCACCCGCCTCCGGCCACCAAAATCACAAGCTCCGTAGGAGCAGCATATTCCCACCGCCCAGCCGTTGATGTCGCTCCTACGGAGCTTGGTTGGTTCGGTGATTTCGCAACTACAACTATGCCAGCCCTGGCGGGCTTTGGTTTGCCCAGCGTTCCCGAACCTCGCGAAGCACTTTGGACTGCGCCGGCAGAGCGTAGCGGCGACGGC
>CAZFNB010000320.1:0-4101 GCA_964520235.1 uncultured Bifidobacterium sp.
GTGCCTCGACGTTCCACTCGTGCGGGCCGGGCGTGATGACAAGTCCCAGTTTGTTCGGCTCCTTGTAAAGTTCGTAGATGCGACGGACATGCTGATGTAACCGTAACGTGCCGTTGACGGGAAACAGCCCGTCCTTGTCCGTCGTGCCAATCAGCAACGGACGCGGTGCAACCAGCGCGGCCATTTGCGGGAAATCCCAGCGATACGTGTTGATATAAAAATTGCAGTCGCAATGGCTGTCGAGCAAACCGTCCACGACCTGATTTTGCATGTCCGTCAGACCGGCGATTGGTGCGACGGCCTTGACACGTTCGTCCAGCGCACTCACTGTCCAGCTATAGGCCCCGCCGCCCGAGTGACCGCAGATGGCGATGCGGTTTGTGTCCACCTCGGATCGTGTGCAGAGATAATCCAGCCCACGGATGCCCGTCCAAGCTTCGATTCCCGCCGGCGTGTAGCCGCGCGAGTTCCACCACCATTGACCGCGATCCCGTGTGCCGGTGTGTATTCCTTGAATCTCACCGAGTGAAAGCGTGTCCAGGTTCAAGCACACATAGCCGTTGCGTGCGAACCACGCGCCAAGATTCTGGTAAACAGCCTTGTTGCCGTAGCTGATGTTGTTCGTGAAAACGCGTGCGTGACCCGACTCAAGAAGGATGGCGGGCAATGGGTTGGTTTGTTGTTTGGGGAGAAACAATGTGCCTGTCACGTACAGATGCGGCACGGGCTGGAAGTGCAGTTTTTCGGCGACAAAATCCTCCTGCTCCAGCCTGCCGGTGATGACCGGCTTCAAATCGGTTCGCTCCGGTGAGGGCCAAAGCCCGAGCATTTCTGCAAGCTGGCGGCGATACTCTTCGCGGCCTGCCTTCCAGTCCTCCAGCGTTTTGATGTCCGCAAGGCAGCGTTCCGAGATGAGAGAGGTTTCGTTGCGGAAGTAATTTAGCAGCGCGCGATCACCGGGCGTGACAATCGAAAGTTCCGCTCCGATGACGGGCAAAGCACCCAATATCAGAAGCGGGAGAAGTCGGTTCATGGCGGAAGGATGTTGTCCGGGCGCGGGCACGGCAAGAAATTTGGAGATTCGTTGGATTGATGTCAGTCAGCCGCTTTTTTTTGGCTGCAATTCCTCCGGCAAAAAACAGCGTAGCAGCGGTTCGGTCATCGCGGTTGTCAACAGCGCCATGATGACGAGCATGGTGAACAATTCGCGGTTCAGAAGGCCGAGATCGAGGCCGATGTTGATGGCGACCAGCCCCATCAATGCGCGTGTGTTCATCAGCGCGGCAATGCTTGCGGCGTTGCGCCACGGTTCACCAGTGAAGCGCGCGCCAAGATAGCAGCCGCCAAGTTTTCCGGCCACAGCCGCCACCAGCACGAGCGCGCAGGCAAGCCATGCAACCGGGGTTTTGAGCGAGCCGATGTTGGTGTTCAGCCCGGTGTTCGTGAAGAAAATCGGCACCATGGCAACGATGACGAATTTTGAAAATTTCTCGCGCCAGGCCTTGACCAGATCAATTTCCTGATGCAAAGCGACACCAAACAGGAACGCGCCAAAGATGGCAAAGACCCCGAGCTTGTTTGTTGCGAGACAGCACGCAAACAATGCCATCAACAGCAGTGCGAGAAAGGACGACGACATGCCGCCGCTCTCATCGCTCCCAAATTTGCGCCAGGCTTTGCGCATCAAGGGGCCGATCACGAGTTGCAGCAGAATGAAAAATCCCAGGACTCCGATGATCTGTCCCACCACAGCCCAGCCGTGGAAGTTCGACGTCACCAGCGCTGTCGCCACCGCCAGCAATATCCAACCCACCACATCGTCTATCGCAGCCGCGCTGATGCCCATTGCTCCTATCACCGTCCGCTCCAGTTTCATTTCCAACAAAATTCTTCCCATGATCGGCAGCGCGGAGATCGAGAGCGCGATGCAGATGAACAGTTGAAAACCAAATTTCGGCAGGTCTGAAGCGAACGTCCGATGCAGCCACGGGCCGATGGCAAGTCCGCATAAGAACGGCGCGATGATTCCCGACAGCGACACAGCCGTCACGGTTTTTGATCGCGAGCGCAGATGACCGTAGTCGAATTCCATGCCCACCTGGAACAGAAGGAAGATGAGGCCGAGTTTGCCGAGGAGCTGGAGGGATTTCTGGGTTTCTTGAGGAAACAGCACCGGCCAGTCTGCGGGCCAGACCGCTCCCAATGCGGATGGCCCGAGCAGAATGCCGCCAAAGATTTCTCCCACCGCCAGCGGCTGGCCCAGCTTGCGCGCGAGCCGTCCAAACAACCACGCTGCTGCGATGATGATCATCCACTGCAAAAGCACGAGCTTGGCGTGGGATTCGATGGCTGTCGGGTTCATGTGCGCGTGCTGACTCCGGGTTCGTTCAAAAACAATTCGCCGTTTCCGGCATCCAAGGTGGCTTTGACTCCAACAGGTATCGTCGCATTCATCGGTACATGGCCGAACGGCAGACCTGTGATCACGGGAATTTTCAGAGGCAGCAGCCGCTCCCGCAACACATCTTCAAGTGTCTGGTGATATTTACCACGGATTTTTGCTCCCGATGATTCGCAATCAGCGTTGATGCCGACAGCAATGCCCGCGACCTGTTTCAGCACGCCGCAATTCAACAGGTGCGTGAGCATCCTGTCGAAGCGGTAAGGCCGTTCACCCACGTCTTCAAGGAACAGGATGCAGTTCCGAAACGACGGTTGCCACGGTGTGCCGATGAGCGTGCAAAGCAAACTCAGGTTGCCGCCGACGAGCGTGCCTCGGGCGATTCCGGATCGCAAAATGGCGACCGTCTTGCCGCGATAACCTTGTGAGAGTGGCTGTTTTTTTTGCAGGCTGCCCAGCGTTCGCAAAAAACTGTCCCGTGTGAACTCCGGCATGTCCGCACACGCAAAATCTGAATTCAACATCGGGCCATGAAATGAAATCAGATTTGCCTTTGTAAGAAACGCCCCGTGAAGCGATGTGATGTCGCTGTAACCGACGAAGATTTTCGCGTTGGCGCGGATGAGTTTGTAGTCCAGCAACGGGAGCAACCGCGCCGTTCCGTAGCCACCCCGGACGCAGACGATGCCGCGGACTTTTTTGTCCAAGAACATCCGCATGAGGTCCGACGCCCGCTCGCGGTCGCTGCCCGCGAGATACCCCAGACACTTGCGGACGTTGGGCGCGAGTTTGATTTTGAAACCAAGCTTTTCGAGCGCGTCGGCACCGCGATCAATCGCTTTTGGATCAGGCGCGGCACTGGCAGGCGCAACGATCCCGATAGTGTCGCCGGGGAGCAGAGCAGGGGGGCGGATGAACATGACGCGGAAATCAAATCTGAGGTGACACAGCCGCGCCTTCCTTGTCACGCAACATCAACAATTGAACCTTTGTCTGGCGAAAAACGATTTCCAATTCGCGCATCATGTCTGCCGCACCCTCCGTTTTGCCTGATTTGCCGAGGAGTTCCATTTGCTGTGCGATTTCGACGACACGCCTGCAACCCAGGTTCAAGCACATGCTTTTCAACGCGTGCGCGTGGAAGGCGAGCTGGCCCGCATCTTCAAGCGACTGCTGGATTTGCAACAACTTCGTTGGCGCCGATTCCAGGAACATGTCAATCAACTCGCGCAACATGCTCACGCCGTTTGCAGACGGCATCTCACGAATTTCCGCAAGCACGCTTTGATCCAGTAAATCCCCTGGCAACGACTGCGGGTGACGCAGATAGTAAGTTGTGTCCAGCTTACGCGATTTCGTCGGCCCCCAACGCTCCAGCGCACTCTGCAAATCCACGATCCGTACCGGCTTCGAGATGTAATCATCCATGCCTGCCGCCAGACATTTCTCCCGATCCCCCATCAGCGCATTCCCCGTCATCGCAATGATCACAGGCCGCCTGTCGCGCGTCCAGCGATGCGTGATTTGCTTCGCGCACTCCAGCCCGTCCATCTCCGGCATCTGAACGTCCAGGAACAAAATATCAAACGGCTTTTGCTCCAGCGCCTTGATGACCTCCATCCCGTTGTGCGCCACGTCCGCGTGAAAACCCAGCTTGTGCAACACACTCAAACCCACCTTCTGATTGATCGGATTATCGT
>CAZFNB010000321.1:0-4100 GCA_964520235.1 uncultured Bifidobacterium sp.
GGTGGGGCGCGTCACTCCGTGCGCGCCGTCGGTTGGTGGGGCGAGGCTAATGACGAGCCGGCTCGCGGGGACGCTCGCCCCACCATCGCCAAAGCTATGCAAAAAGTCCGTCAGCAAAAACACCATCGAACGGCGCGGCAAGACGTGATTCAAAAACGTCAACGCCGCCGGGATGTTCGTCGCGCGATGTTTCGGCTGGAAGGAAAGCATTTCGCGGATCAGCCGCAGGATGTGGCGACGGCCTTTGCGCGGCGGGAGATACAGTTCCACCTGTTCGGTGAACAGCAGCAACGCCACTTTGTCACTCGCGCGGGCGGCGGAGATGGCAAGCGTGGCGGCGATCTCAGTGGCGAACTCGCGCTTGGTGCGCCGGGCCGAGCCGAACGCGGACGACGCGGAAATATCAATGGCCAGCACCATGCCGAGTTCGCGTTCCTCGCGGAAACGCTTCACGAACGGACGGCCCATGCGATTCGTGACGTTCCAATCAATGTCGCGCACGTCGTCGCCGGGCATGTATTCGCGCAACTCCTCGAAGTCCATGCCGCGCCCGCGGAACTGGCTCAAGTACGCGCCGACCATCGTGTCGTTGACGAGGCGGTTGGTGCGCACCTCGACGCGACGGACGGTTTCGAGCAGTTCAGCGGTGGTCATGGTTTGGTTGGCTTCTAATTCCCTCGAATTCGAGGGAATTAAAGTAACGGTTGAATTCTAATCCCGTCGAATTCGACGGAATTAAACCCGGAGAAATCGCGGTCGGCCGATTTTTAGTTATGGCGAATTCGCCACAATTGCCAAACCGCTCGAATTCATATTCCCGGCCGCGAAGCGGCCCAACACGAATAGCCGTGGGTGAAACCCACGGTTTGTCGTTCGGTAATGGTCCGACCCCTACGGGGTCGAATGTGCAATCAACAGCTACCGTGGGTTGGCACCCACGGCTATTCATGTTTAGTCCCTTCGGGACAAGCAATGGTGTCACCGGAAAGTGCCAACCGCCAAGCCCGCGGAACTGGCTCAAGTACGCGCCGACCATCGTGTCGTTGACGAGGCGGTTGGTGCGCACCTCGACGCGCCGGACAGTTTCGAGCAGTTCAGCGGTGGTCATTTGGGGACTTGAAAATGTTCTTTCAGCATAGCAGCAAACCTGTCTGCCTCCCATCCTACCAAATCAGAAACTTGCCCATCGCCTACTTCAACTATGCGAAACTCGCCATCGGCACGTTGAATAACATCAACCGAATAAAACCGGCTTTGGTGACGCCTCACGCATTCTTGGACGATCAGAGGAATATTCCCAGATGACGCGTGTGGAATTCCATCCACCACAAAGAAACGCCGCTCTGTATCTGGCAAAAAGCTTTCAAAGCGACGGACACAGAAACCGCCCTCGATTGTGCCGCGAAAGCGGCGCATGTCTGCTATCAGAGCAGAGACTTGCTCGGGTTTGGAAACACGAGCGCCAGCCGATGTCTTCAATGATTTTACGTAGTCCTTGATGAAAAACCCCTCCCATCCCAATGTGTGCAGCTCTTTCTCCAGATCACAATCGGGTGGATAAATTCGAGTTTCTGGAGTCAAACCAGAAAGCTCGGAATACCACTCTGGCAAGTGATGATTGGCAATGTAGGCAGCGCAATCAATCATGAGTTGTGCTCCAGCTTTAGCCACATCATTTTGGAGACGCTGATAATCATCGCGAGACAGCATCCACCCGCGATACAAAATATCAGCTCCGCTCAACAGCGATGGGGATGCCCGCAACTCACCGTTCTGAAACTCCTCAAATGAAAAGCATGACACATCAAAGCCGACCGCACGCATAGCATCTACTTCAGTTGCATACTGTTCGTCGGGCAACCTCGTCCGAAGCGGATTTGATGGATAAAGGATGTGCACGGCTGGTCACTCCCGGCATTTAACACGTCACTGATTACGGCACCGGCACGGCATTAAACACCTTCTTGATGATCGCATCTGTCGTCACGGCCTGCGCCTCGGCTTCGTAGGTCAGGATGATGCGGTGGCGCAACACGTCCGGGCCGATGCTCTTTACGTCCTCGGGCGTGACGTAGGTGCGGCCTTGCAACAGCGCCCATGCTTTGGCGGCGAGCGTCAGGTAAATCGTCGCGCGCGGCGACGCACCGAACTGGATGAAGTTTTTGATATCCAGTTTGTATTTCTCCGGCTGGCGCGTGGCGAACACGACTTGCACGATGTAATCCCGCACCTTGTCGTCCACGTGGATTTGATCCACGAGCTTGCGCGCTTTGAGAATGTCGTCGAGGCCGATGACGGGTTTGACCGGATTCTCCGGCGCGGTGAACGCCATGCGGTCCAGAATCTTCCGCTCCTCCGCCTCGGACGGATAATCGAGAATCACCTTGAACATGAACCGATCCACCTGCGCTTCAGGCAACGGATACGTGCCTTCCTGATCAATCGGGTTTTCCGTCGCCAGCACGAGGAACGGCGAGGGCAGCAGCATCGTCTCGCCACCAAGCGTCACCTGCCGTTCCTGCATCGCTTCGAGCAGGGCGGATTGCACCTTGGCCGGCGCGCGATTGATTTCGTCGGCGAGCAGGAAGTTGGTGAACACCGGGCCGCGCGTGGCGTGATACTTCCCGTCCTGTGGACTGTAGATCAGATTGCCCACGATGTCGGCGGGCAGCAGGTCAGGCGTGAATTGGATGCGGCGGAAGCTGGCTTGCACGGCGGACGCGAGCGTGCGGACTGAAAGGGTTTTGGCCAAACCGGGCACGCCTTCGAGCAGGACGTGGCCGTTGGCAAGCAATCCGACAAGGAGACGATCCACCAGTTGTTCCTGACCGACAATGACCCCGGCGATTTCCGCGCGGAGTTGTTTCACCCACGCGGCGACGGCTTGCGCGGGTTCGTTCAAAGATTGATTCATGCGCGGTCACTTTAGTGCGTGGTGGCTGACGACTCAAGATTTGCGCGAGTGATTGCCTCTTTGCAAACTGGCTGCGTGCAAAGACACGTTTTCATCACGGGTGGCACGGGTTACATGGGCAGCAGACTGGTCCCGATGCTGGCACAGCGTGGACATCGCATCGCGGCGCTCGCGCGCAAGGGGTCGGAATCCAGACTGCCTCAAGACGCGCAAGCCGTGACAGGTGATGCGTTGAAGATGGATTCCTATGTGGATGCGGTGCGCGGTATGGATACGTTCGTGCATTTGATCGGCGTGGCGCATCCGAGTCCGGCCAAGGCGAAGGAATTTCGGTCGGTGGATTTTGTCTCGGCGCAGGTGGCGGTGAAAGCGGCGCGGGATGCGGGCGTGAAGCACTTTGTGTATCTCAGCGTCGCGCATCCAGCACCAATGATGAAGGAATACATCGCCGTGCGGACGGAGTGCGAGGAGGAGATTCGCGCAAGCGGAATGGCGGGGACGTTTTTGCGTCCGTGGTACGTGCTCGGGCCGGGACATCGCTGGCCTTGTGCGCTGATCCCGTTCTATTGGATTTGTGAACAATTGCCGGCTACGCGCGATGGCGCGCGACGGCTTGGTCTTGTGACACTGCCACAAATGATCGCCGCACTGCTCTGGGCCGTGGAAAATCCGCCGGACGGCATCCGGGTGATTGATGTGCCGGGAATCCGCGAGCTTGGTTCCGCGGAAAAATGATCGCCCAAGTTTCGCTGGACTTATTTTACCGCCGCGGAATTCCCGGCGGGTGCCGGGACATAAAGCACGCGATAAGGTTGGGTCGGCGCATAGGCGTTTCGTTGAGGAATCCCGGCGCGATTGAACGGCTTGTAGTCTTTGATCGCACCCACGCGCGCGATGCGCAGGGATTTTCGGATGATGCCTTTACCGCCGTTTGAATCACTGAATTTCCCCTGCCCATAACCCACGCCCTTGCTGCCGGAGAGATTTGAGGAAAAGTATTTCAGTCCGATGATTTTGTTTTGTTCATCGCGCTGCCATTCGATGAAAATGCACGAGTGCCCGCCGGGAGCGGTCGTGTCGTAACTGAGAAAATCTCCCGGGCGCACTTTTTCGAGGTCATCCACGCTGATGCCGTAGCCCAGCCCGTAGGATTCTATCGCGCGCCGTTCGCAATCGCCCTTGCCTT
>CAZFNB010000322.1:0-4093 GCA_964520235.1 uncultured Bifidobacterium sp.
GGATTGCTGCCAATCCGATTATGCAAGAACAGATTCCTGTTTCTGCGTGGGGTTTGCAGGCATTGAGTCTGCCATTCTCCTCGCGCACCGGTGGTGACACATACAGAGTCCTTGCAGCAAATAATGATACTGAGGTGACGATCAATGGCTCTGTGGCAGCAACGCTCGACGCAGGGGAGGTTTACGAAGACATCATTGATGGCCCCGTCGTATTTCAGGGGAGCAAAGCAATCCAAGTGGCACATTTTGCAAATGGAGGAAATTTTGACCACCCCAGCCCTCCGTTTGAGGGAGACCCGTGCGAGATTCTGCTGCCACCAATCGCCAGTTGGGTGCAATCTTACATCGTAACCACACCCAGCGAGCCAAATCCAATCAGCCCCAATTTTGCGAGTTACCTGAACATCATTGTGCCAGTAAGCGCAACTGGCTCGACGTACGTAGACGGCCAAATAGTTCCGCCGACGTCTTTTCAAGCGATTGGATCAAGCGGTTACTCCGGAACACAATATCCGATCACGGTGGGCACCCATAAAGTAACCTGTTCCGCACCGTGCGGAGTGCAAGTTTACGGTTTTGGTGAGTGGGATGCATACGGATTGTTTGGCGGCGTAATCGGTTGGTTGAACCCTTAGTTCATTATACAGCAAATGAGGAGCGAAAACATGATGAGAATTATCATTACCCACCTGGTTGTCATGGCACTTCTATTATTCCACTCACCTTCTGCTCTGGCTCAGGGGACAATTTATGTTTCCAACCTTGGCCAACCGTCGGTTGGCAACCTTCCCGTTGGAAATGATGGGTGGCGCGCAGCGGTCTTTATGACGGGGACTAACGCCGCTGGCTATGCGCTCAACTCCATTCAACTGGCGTTAAATGGGGCAGCGGGAAATCCCGCCGGATTTACAGTCTCTATCTATACAAACATTCAGCCGGTGTATGCTGTATTCCCTTCTGGTCAACTCGCCAGTCTAACTGGTAATTCTGATCCGAGAAACGCGGGTCTTTACAACTACACAGCAGCTTCTTCCATTGTTTTGATGCCGCGCGAAGTCTATTTCATGGTTGTTAAGACTGACACGGTGATCGCGAGTGGCTCTTACAACTGGAGTGTTGCCAACGCAAATGCATATGATGTTACTGGAGGTTGGGGGAGAATAGGCGGCGTTTGGACCTCTGCCAATGGTTCGACGTGGAATTCTGGTTCAGCCATTTTCCCACAGTATGCTATCAACGCCACCGCCATACCAGAACCCACGGCGCTGGTGTTGTTTGGTCTGAGCGTCGCGTTGCTGCTCACACGGCGGCGGGTGAAACCATGAAAACAACCACTTCAATTATTCTCCTTGTTGGCGCGCTGCGCATGGCTGAAACCAATTCTCCAGCTCAGGGCACACTCTACTTTTCCAACCTCGGCCAACCCCAAGCCGGAAGCCTTTCTGTAGGTAGTGATTCCTGGTGGGCGGGGGGTGTTCTTGTGGGGACAAATCTATTCGGTTATACGCTTAACTCGGTGCAGTTGACAGTCAGCGGCACAAGCGGTAATCCCTCCGGATTCAAAGTGATGATTTATGACAGTGCCACCTCCATTCCTAGCATTCGGTCCAACATTGCCACCTTGGTTGGTAATTCAAATCCGACCGGCGACGGGGTTTACACTTACACCCCCGCAACGAGCGTCACCCTTTATCACGCCTTCCTTTACTCCATTGTAGTTACTGCGGACACTCCGGTTGGCATGGGTTCATACGGCTGGAGTTATGGAAACACTTCACCTCCAATTCAAAACGACCGTTGGACATACGCTTGGACTCGGTCTTCGGCCAATGGCGTTAATTGGGGGCCAACGAGCAGTGGTTATCTTCAATTCGCTATCAATGCCACAGCCATTCCCGAGCCCTCCGCACTGGCGCTGGTTGGTTTAGGCTGTGTGCTGCTGCTCATGCGGCGGTGGCAGAACCCGAGTTGAGCCGGAAAGATCGCGACCGTGGAATTTCATCGCCGAAGGCCCTGGCGCACATTGACCTGACGCAAATAATCCCTTGCGGCAACATTGCTGGGATCAATCGAGAGCGCGGATTCAAATTGCTCGACCGCTTCACCCATTCGGTTCTGTCGCACGAGCATCACACCTAGATTCACCCGCGCCACCGCATGACGCGGATTCAACCTCACCGTCTCTTGATATTCCCTTATGGACTCGGCCACGTCGTTGACGGCGGCAAGTTCGCCCGCCAGTTCAAAGTGTCCCTCCCAACTGCCACCATACAATTTGAGCGCCTCGCGGTAGATCAAAATGGCCTCCGCGTGCCTGTTCAATTTTGACAGCACCATCGCCTGATGCGTCAGAAAACTTCCGTCCGAAGGCCGCATCTGCGCCGCACGCTCGAAACATTGCAACGCCTCCGCCAAGTTTCCCCTCGCAACAAGGGTCTTTCCAAGTTCGAACCACGGCTCGGGAAGCGAGGGCCGTTGCGCCACCGCACGGCGCAGCAACGGGTCTGCTTCGTTCCAACGACCGGATTCACGCAGCAACCGACCGGCCTGCAAGCAACCGTAAAAATCGTGAGGCAACAGTTCGGACAACTTTTGATACTCCACCAGTGCGCCCTTGTTGTCGCCGATGGATTCGAGGAAGTTCGCGTAGTTTTCGTGCAGGAAATTGTCAGCGGGCGCACGCGACAGCGCGGCCAGGAAATTTGTTCTGGCTTCTACGACAGCACCCGGCCGGTTGAAGCGTTGCCGCAAAACCGCCATGTGCTCTTGCAATGCGGCAACACGCACGCCGTTGTTGAAATGCATCGCCAGCGGCGGCTGCCCCATCCGTCCGATCACCGCCGAATAAACGAACATCCGGTTCCAATCCGATAATCCGAACTCGCGCTCGCAGACTTCCTGACCTGGCCACTCCATCGCCGCACGGCGTTGGACTTCCTCCGGCAACAGGCGTGCGACGCTTTCAGCCCACGCCCGCGCCAGCCGGTGGTTGCCGTCAAAATTGAAATGCACGTGCTCAAAGAACGATTCGTCACCCGCGATGCCGTCCGCTGCCCCGGCTTGAACCGCCGCCTCTGCATCACAAAACGCAAATGCCGGCCCGGCCATCTCCTTTGCGAGCGCGCGGATCATGCCGTTCACGCGCGTGTCCGCACGGAAAGGCAGCGCGTCCACATCACAAGCGCGTTGAAAATGTTCCCGGGCCGCTGACAGATTTGTTTCCGCCAACAAACATTGTGCCCAACGGAAATGCAGTTCGGCAAAACGGTCATCAATCCCCGCTGCCTGGGCGAACAGCCTCCCAGCGGCTGCGATCTGGAGATTTGTTTGCAACGCCACGGCCCCGGCAAAATGTTTTGCGAATCGTTCCCGGTCTGACGCGGGAAGATTGCTGTTCGCCATCGAGCCAAACGGCGGACAATCCTTGAGGTTCACAGACACCGTGCTCAACACGACCTTCGCGCCGCTCTCGTGTCCCGCCTCCACGATGTCCCGCAGGTTGCGATCAAAGTTTTGATAAACCGTTTCGCGACGGGAATCATCCGGCGGAATCTGGTTCTGCAAAAACATCTTCATCCCGCCCCACATCGTGTTCTTTGGCTTGCCGCCAAGCTGCCGCAACCAGTTCACGGCGAGCTGGCCGACGCGGGTTTTCTGGATCGCGAGGTTCATTCGCACCGCTGTCAACGGCGGCGCGCGCGAACCGAACACAGTCGCTGCGCCGAACGGCCCGACCATCTCGTTGTTTCCCATGTAAATCAGCCAGATGTCGCCGCGACCGCGAGCTGCCACATCCTGCGCAATGGGCAGGATGACGTGTGAATTGATGGCCGTGATGCCGAGGTTGATGATCTCAAACTTCTGCCCCGGAAATTTTTCGCGCAGGAGGATTTCGAGATGGCGTGAAGCGCCGACGGATGGCTGCGGATCGCCCATCGCTGCAGATTCACCGAAGATGAAGATGCGCTGGGTGTCCGCAGATTTCTCCGCCGCGATTTTCAAAGTGCCCGGCCAGCGCGCGAGTTCAGGCGGAAAGAATCGCAACGTGAACTGGTCGTTGTTGATGAGAAATTTCCGGCCTTCCGTGTCCTGC
>CAZFNB010000323.1:0-4093 GCA_964520235.1 uncultured Bifidobacterium sp.
AAGTTTCAAAATGAGAATCAATGCGAAAAGCACTGCGTAAAGGCGGGAGTGATACCTCGATACAACCAAGTCACGATTGAACATCGACAATCTATGAATCGCTTCGACTTACAAAGCAATTTAATTCATTTGATGTCAGGACAATATAGCCCGATTTTCAGAAACTTCCTGCTTTCGAGCGCGGCTTCCCCGCTCGCAACACGCGCAACGTAAAGCCGCGTCCGTTCTCGAACGCCTCGACTTTCGCCTCCACTTCCAGCACGGGATAGCGCACGGTCGCCAACCCGTAATCTCGGTAGGTCTGGGCGAACAGTTCCGTCTCCACGATCCCGGTCCAGTCCGCCAGCGTCAGGAATTTCATCGGCTCGCCGGTGATCCGGTGATGCGTCCGCTGTTCCACCACCAGCCCGCACGCCACGATGATTTCGCCAACGTGCTCCGCCATCCGCGCGACCGGGCAATACGTGTCCCAGGCAATGTCAGGATACAATTCCAACGGATGTCCATCACAGTTCCGGCCGTCGTTGCCGTGGTGGCAGCCGTTCGTCTGGCGCTGGCTTGTCATCACCGGCTGGGTGCGGCCATCGCGCCGTCGCGAGTATCCAGTCTGAGCCGCTTCACGGCTCACCATGTAGCCTGCGCCACTTGACCAATAACTTGACTGACACTTGACTCATCTGCCACGCCTGACGGCGCAGTCGTCAGGCGCGCATGCGAATGGCCCTGCGATGGATTTCAACGGCTTCATCACTCATCGGACAAGCACCCTGCCCAATCGGTTCATTGGTGAAACGCACGAACACCGCGTTTGGTTCGCAACTTTTTTGAAATTGTTGAAAACAACCGAAGTCAGCCCAAATCCACTGTAATGACAAAACCAGCGGGACAGGCCTGAAGATCAGAATTTCATCGTCACCTGGGTGGCAACGAGTTGCTCGCCTTGTTGAAGGGCGCTGCGATGATGGTTGAAGCTGTATTGTAATTTACCCTGCAGGTGGCGCGTCAACCGGCAGCCGAGTGCTGCGTCCACGCGCCACACATCACGATCCCACGGTGTTCTTCCGCCCGTGCCGTCATTCACGTCACCAAAGAATTGTTGATTCCAGCGCAGCGCGCCAAAGAAACGGGCGCTGAACTTGTATTTCGCTTCGATGTAATACGCGAGCACGTCCGCGTCACCAACGTTCGGCACTACAAAGCGCGACAGGAAAATCTCGCCCCACAACTGCCACGGGCCGTGGACATACGCGGCATCGGCGCCAAAGATGGTTTGGGGGAAATCACCGATGCTGCGGCTTGCTGGAAACGCAGCCACGTTCCCGGCATCCGGCAGGAGATACGTACCGCGACTGAATGAAGCACCCATGTTCCACGCCGCGTCTGGACGGAAGCCGAGCCGCGCACTCACGGTGGGATCCGCCCAATCCAAATCCTGCGCGTCCCACACCGCCGGGCGCGACGACACAGTGGCGTTCTTGAATTCCAACGCATAGTCAAACCTGCCAATCGAGCCGAACACCGACGCGCCGCTGGTGTAAGCCGGCCCCCAAAGCACCGGCAGCCAGGCGGGCTTGTTGTCTGCAATGTCACGGCGTGCCAGAAACGCAGCGGGCGAGCCGGGCACGTTCACGTCGGCAACAGTCGTTACATTCTCGTATGGCATCGGCGCGGTGATGAACGGGTTGTTCCACGAATCGTGACGCGCAACCCAGTTGCCGACGCAGGTGGCAAACTTCCCGATCTGAAAGTTGAGCCGTGAATCGTCAAAAGGCGTCCAACGCAACAAGTATTCATCAAAACGCCAGTCGCGCACCGCTCCGCGCGGATCGAACCCCCGATCGGCCCGGAACTGTACGAAGCTGTAAAGATGATCGCCCAGACGCGCATCCAAAAAAAGCGAGAGACGCGGATTGATGAAATCCTTCCCGTCACCCAGCAACAAGCCGGGCGGACGCTGATCCACATAATAACCCTCGAGATCAAACGTGCCGCTCAAGTCCACACGCGCCCTCCCATCACGGGTCTGGAGAAACAGCGCGTCATCCACCTTGTCGAGAAATTCCTGGGCGCGACCGTTGGACATGACAAAACACCAGACTCCAAGCATCAGGCACCGGAGAAACTTGCAGCTCCGAACTCCAGACGCCAGCCGATGTCTTGACACACTTGAGGATCGGTGTTTGAAGCTTCTCTGGATGCTGGCGCTTGGCGCTTGGAGATTCATTTCCCCTCTCCGTTCTGTTTCCGGCAAAGTTTGAACGCCTGCACGGGCGCGCTGAATCCCTTGAGCTGGATCTCGCCCATCGGCTGGCCCGACATCCGCCCGGCCAGTTGTTCCTTTGTCGTCTCATCCACGACCACCTCTCCCGCCTTTGCCTGGCTGCAAAGGCGCGACGCCAGGTTCACGCGCTCGCCAAGCACGGTGTAGTTGAGCCGGTCCTCCGACCCCATGCAACCAGCGACCACCGTTCCCGTCGCCACGCCGATGCCGATTTCCAATTTGTGCCGCGAAGTTTCATTCAATCGCTCGCGAACTTCCTGCAATCGCACGGCACATGTCGCGGCATCGAACGCGTCGTCGCCGTGGCTGATGGGTGCGCCGAAAATCGCCATGAGCAGATCACCGACAAACTTGTCGAGCACGCCGTTATGTTCCTTCACCACGCGCGTGAGCGCCGTCATGTGCTCATTGAGCATCTCGATGACCTCCTCTGGCGGCATGTTCTGGGTGATGGCCGTGAAACCGCGGATGTCACAAAACAAAACCGTGATTTCGCGCCGCTCGCCGCCGAGCGTCAGTTCACCGTGGATTAGCTTCTGCGCGATTTTTTCATCTGCAACCATGTTCAGCACGGTGCGGTAGCGTTCTTTCTCGGCAAGGCCCTCGGCCATTTCATTGAATGACACCGTGAGGCGTCCGAGTTCATCACGACTCCGGACAGGGACGCGCACCTGAAAATTTCCGCGTTGGATTTCGCCAGTACCCGTAACGAGTTCCCGGATCGGCGCGGACAATCCGTGCGAAAGGAACAGGCACAACGCCAATCCCACCGCCAGCGCCCCTGCCCCTGAACCGATGATTTTCCAGCGCAACTCGCTTTGCTCGCGCATCGCCTCGGCCATCGGATAAATGCAGACTTGATACGCTGGAGGAAAAGCCGAGCGCTCATTCATCAATTCATAAAAGACCCGGTATTGCGCGCCATCGGTCGTGAAACTGAAATCGGCCTGCTGCCTTCCCGAGTCGCGGACATGTGTGGAGACTTTTTCCGCGACAACTTCACCGAGCGATTCAGAGATGACGTTCGTGTTCGCGTAAAGTTTGTCATCGAGAAGAATTCCCGCCTGGATGGTTTCAACCTTGTGCACGGACAGATTCGTTCCGATCACCCGTGGTTGCGGCACAAGATCGGGCAGCAGAAATCCAAGCGCCAGCCAGCCGCGCGTGCGGTCACTCTCACCATCCACGACTTTTGTGACGATCACCTCCTGCAACGCCATTGCGCCCTCGTCCGGGCGCGGTTGTGAATTGCCACGGCGCAGCCGTAATCGCCCGGCTGTGGTATCACCCGCGTCCACTTCCATCCCAAGATAGCCCACTTGTTGCCGTTCAGAGGAGGCAAGGACCTGTCGGGCCAGTTCAAGCTTCGGTTCAAGGCGGCGGCGCATGATGGCGTTGGCCTGCCGCGTCATCGCGTTTTCCGATGGTGAAATCGGTTTGCCGTCTGGATCAAGAATTTTGAAAAATGTCGAACGCAATCCCGGAATCGAAACCACCTGCGCGGGCCGCGCACCCGCCGGAGCGCCGGGTTGGTTGCCAGAGATGCCGCGCAATTCGTCGCTCGCGACCTGATACAGCCACTTGCGATCCTCTTCATCCGTCGGACTGGTTTCTAGCGCTACGATCAACCGGACGGATTGCGACAGCTTGAGGCATTGCTCCTGCACAGTGCTCAAACGCGACTCCTGCATCGTGGTGAAGTAGGCGATCTGTCGCTCGAACTGGTTGCGGAACATCCGCTCGTAATTTTCCTGGACTCGACGTTGCGTGACGAGCAACACGGTCAATGACACACCCGCCACGATGACCGCC
>CAZFNB010000324.1:0-4084 GCA_964520235.1 uncultured Bifidobacterium sp.
GCTTACGGGGCGATACGGTTTTCGCACGGGGCTCGGCGCCGCGATTGATGACCCGCATGATCCTTATCTTTCGCCGCGCGATTTCACCATCGCCGAGGCGCTCGCGGCCAATCCACAACTCGGAATCAGCAACGCCTGCTTCGGCAAATGGCATTTGAGCGTGGACGCGATTGATCCGAACTTCATCGGCGGCTGGAGTCATTACGCCGGTTATCTCGGCGGCGAACTGGAAAGTTATTTCGATTGGGAGAAGACCGTGAACGGCGTGACCACCACGCACACGACGAATTACGTCACGACCGAAGTTACGACGGACGCGATCAATTGGATCAACGCGCAGGGCACGAACCGCTGGTTTCTCTGGTATGCGCCCAAGTCCGCGCACGCGCCGCTGCACATCCCGCCCAGCAACCTGCACAGCTTCACCAATCTCTCCGGCACGGTGGAAGACATTGAGACAAATGCGCTCCCGTATTTCCAGGCGATGATTGAGGCGCTCGACCACGAGGTAGGCCGGTTGATGTCCAACGTCAATCTATCGAACACGCTCGTCCTGTTCGTCTCCGACAATGGCACGCCTACCGCGACGATCCAATTCCCTTACACCACGAATCAATGCAAAGGCACGCTGTTCGAGGGCGGCATCCGCCTGCCGATGTTCGCGCTGGGCGCGGGCATCACCGGCACGAACCGTTGGACCGATTCGCTGGTTCACGCGGTGGATATTCCCGCCACGTTGCTGGAGATGGCAGGCGTCAATCTTGCCACCACCATGCCAACGAACCTGACGTTCGATGGCCGGAGCTTCGCGGCAGTGTTGCGCAACGAACCGTGGAATCCGACCGAGTCGCTCATCTTGTCGGAAAACTTTGGCAGCATCATCAAAGCGCCGCTCCGGGGCGTGGCCGTGCGCGGGCAGCGTTACAAATTGATCAAGCTCGACAGCGGCTTGCAGCTTTTCTTCGACCTGCAAACCGATCCCTACGAACACACGAATCTGCTTGGGTTTCCGAGCAGCCTCACCAATCTTACCTCGCCCCAACTCGTCGTCTATGCCGCCATGACAAACAAGCTGGCGAGCTGGCACAACGTGCCGAGCCGTCCCGCCATCACGCAACCGATGGCCGTGACGAACACGTTGAAACTGTCCGTGCCCGAACAAGTCGGCATCGCCTACAGCCTGGAACGCTCCGCCAGTCTCACCGCGCCGACCTGGACAGAAGTGACGAACTACGTCCGCCAGATCGAAACGAACGCCGCCATCATCAGCCTGACTGACCCCACGCCCGCGCCGCCAGCACGAGCCTTTTATCGCGTCAACGCGACGGGACGCTGAATTGTCCGCGGGGATTCCGCCGCTTCTACGGTAGGTCTGATTCAACATCCTTGGTTTCGTCTTGATTTGAGGGACATTCGCGCTCAAAACCGGGACAGTCATTCACGGTCACCGCATGTTTATGTTTTGAGAAATTAGCCAAGTGTGCAGGCATGTCGCCTGCTTGATTCCCTTCTGACGCACCTGAGACTTATCTGACGGGCGAAGTGTGCCGCCGTTTTCCGGCGGCAGGAAAGGGACGACCAATGTATCAGGGACACAAAACTTTGACGCAGCCTGCGCCATTAGCCGGTGGCGGGCGCGCAACAAGCGAAAACGAACTGGATGCAAGGCAGGCCGGACCGGCCACGAACCGGGATGATCGTGATGCCGCAGGTATCGCTCTCGATACCCCGCAGACGTTGAATGAGGCTGCAAGTTGTTCATCCGTGGATTTTCTTGAAGTGCTGCTCGAAAACAGTCCCGATCTCATTTATTTCAAGGATCGTAATTCCCGGTTTGTTTGTTACAGCCGGCAATTTCGCGAGTTCCTGAAAATAGACGAGACGCAAACGCTCAAGGGCAGGACGGATTTCGACTTGTTTGCCAACGAGCACGCGCTTGCGGCCTTCGCTGATGAGCAGTCCATCATCAACACCGGCAAATCCATCGTCGGCAAACTGGAAAAGGAAACACATCAGGATGGCCGGGTCACCTGGGCGTTGACCACGAAGATGCCCTGGCGCGACAAACAGGGGAACATCATCGGTACGTTTGGAATATCCAAGGACGTCACCCCCTTGAAGGAGGCGGAACAGAAACTGGCTCATGAGCGGGAACTGTTTCATGCGCTCGTGGAAAATCTTCCCGACGCGATCTATTTCAAGGATCATGAATCACGGTTCGTAAAGTTGAGCCGATCCAAGGTCGAACGCGCGCGCCAGACGTTGCTCAAGCGCCATCACGCCACACACCCGCCCGGAGACACCAGCCGGTTGGCTCCGCACCTTTTGGACGCCGAAGTTTGCGCGAAATATCTTGTTGGCAAAACGGATTTCGATCTTATGCCAGCCGAAAAGGCGCGTGAGGCATTTGATCAGGAACAGGAAGTAATGCGCACCGGGCAGCCGTTGATCGGGCGCATGGAAAGGATTCTCGACGATGCAGGCAAACCGACATGGTGGCTGACCACGAAAATGCCGTGGCGCAACAAGGACGGCGGCATCATCGGGACATTCGGAGTCACGCGCGACGTCACTGCGTTGAAGGAAGCCGAGGCAAATCTGGAGGATACGCACAAACGGCTGGCTCATACTTCGCGCATGGCCGGGATGGCCGAAGTGGCCACCGACATTTTGCATAACGTGGGCAACGTCCTGAACAGCGTGAATGTCTCGTGCTCCGTGGTGATGGAGCGATTACAGGCGTCACCCGCCGCCAATCTTGCGTTGATCCCGCAGATGCTTCGTGAGAACGCCGGCCAGCTTGACGCATATCTGACTTCCGATCCGAAAGGCAAAAAGATTCCCGAATACCTTGCCACGCTCGCGAAGACCATCGAGTCGCAACGAACCTTCGCCCTGAACGAACTTGAGCAGTTGCGCAAACACATAGACCACATCAAGCAGGTCGTCGTGATGCAACAGAATTACGCAAAGGTGGCGGGCATCGAGGAACAGGTGGAGGTGGCAAGTTTGGTTGAAGACGCACTGCGAATCAACAGCAACGCCTTGGATCGCCATGCGGTCGAAGTGAAACGTGACTTGGGGGACGTGCCGCCTTTGGTGGTGGACAGACACAAGGTTCTTCAAATCCTCGTCAACCTCATCAGCAATGCAAAATATGCCGTCAGTGCAACCAGCCGGAAGGAGAAGCTCGTCACGCTGCGCGTTGAAAAGGCGGGGGATGACAGGGTGTTTATTCACGTCATTGACAACGGGATTGGTATCGCACCGGAGAATCTGGCGCGGGTTTTTGTGCATGGGTTCACCACGCGCCCCGATGGGCACGGTTTCGGGTTGCACAGCGGCGCACTCGCTGCGGCTGAACTCGGTGGCAAGCTGACCGCCAGAAGCGACGGACCGGATCGCGGTGCCACATTTACCCTGGAACTTCCACTCAGGCGCGGGAATTCATAACAGTCCGCATGAACCACTCGATTGCCACAACGTCTCCACGGTTGCTTCTGGTGGACGACAATCCTGCCATCCATCAGGATTTTCAAAAAATTCTCGGAAGGAAAACCGAAGTCGTATCCGAACTCAGCCAGGTCGAGGAAGCATTGTTTGAAAAGCCGCAGAGTGTGGTGGGATGCGTTTCCTTCCGTTTGGATTCCGCGCATCAAGGGCAGGAGGCGCTGGCGATGGTCGAGAAGGCACTGGAGGCGAATGATCCCTACAGTCTCGTGTTCATGGACATCCGGATGCCTCCCGGATGGGACGGCATTGAAACCGTCGAACGCATCTGGAAGGTCGCATCTGATTTGCAGGTGGTGTTGTGCTCCGCGTATTCGGATTATTCGTGGGATGATTTGATCCGCCGGTTCGGGCACACGGACAATCTGCTTATTTTGAAGAAACCCTTTGAAACGGTGGAGGTGCTTCAGCTGGCGCACGCGTTGACGAAGAAATGGGCGCTCGCTTTTCAGTCCCGGCTCTGGATGAAGGACATTGACCGGCTCGTACGAGAACGTACGCAGGAGCTGGTGCAGACAAACGAACAACTTCGCGCTGAAATCACGGAGCGCGCCCGCGTGCAGCAGGAGTTGAT
>CAZFNB010000325.1:0-4074 GCA_964520235.1 uncultured Bifidobacterium sp.
ACCAGCGCGTTTCCCGACGAGTCACGTTCCAGCACCGGAAGTCAGTCGCCATTTCAGTTTGGCGGCGGACGCGGAGGCGGGTTCAGGGGATTCTTCGGCGGTGGCGGTGGCAATGACAGCAGCGGGAGCAGCGCACAAAGCCAGCGCAACAAGAAACGCACAAAAGTCACGGCGGTACCGGACGCGCGCACCGCTTCGGTGATCGTCGCTGCCACGGGAGGATTGATGGACCAGATCGCCGCAATGATTGCGCAACTCGATTCCAACCCGGCCAAGAAGCAGAATGTTTACGTCTTCTCCCTGCAAAATGCCGACCCCCAACAAGTCGAGGAGGTCTTGCAGGACATGTTCCAATCCAGCAATGCGCGCAACACCAGCCGAAATTCCCAACAAAATAACGCGCTACAAAACCGCGCCAACCAGAACCAGACCAGTTCGGGAAACAGAAACTCGACCTTCGGCAATACCGGAAATCGGACAGGCGGGAATCGTGGCGGTGGATTCTGATGAAATGAACGATGCACAATGAAAGCGACCACAATGAAAATGATTTCAATCAAACGATGGATACCGGCGATCGCTGCTGCGGCGTTTCTGTTCGGAACGACGATGGCCCACGCGCAGTTTGGCCAGGGCGGTTTCGGAGGCTTCGGCGGTTTCGGAGGCTTTGGACAAAACCGCAACAACAATAGCAGCTCGCAACAGCGTCAATACAACAACAACGGGACTGTGGGCACCGCGACGATTTCCGTGGACCCGGAGACACGCCAGGTCATCGTCATCACGGATGAGGAAACCAGCAGCCACATCAGCCAGGTGATTTCCAACCTTGACCAACCCAAGCCGCAGGTGCTCATCAAGGTTGTGTTCCTTGAAGTGACTTACAACAACAGCCACGACATCGGCGTCGAAGGCGGGTTCACCAAAGGCGCAGGTGCGGATCGAATCGTCTCCGGCGCGAACGCGTTCGGAGCTTCCGGACTGGCAAGTGTCGCCACGAATCTTCAATACAATTCGTTTGGCATTCCTGTGACTGCCTTCGGCACAACACCGCCCGGCGCAGGGTTGTATCAGATACTCGCCACGGATTATCAGGCGACACTCCGCGCGATTGCGCAGGCGGGCAAAACGGAGGTGTTGTCGCGTCCATCCATCCTCGCACGGAACAACCAGCCGGCCACCATCACCGTCGGCCAGTCCGTCCCGCTCATCACGAACGTTCGTTACGACAATTTTGGCAATGCCATCAATTCCGTCAGTTACGAAGACGTGGGCATCATCCTGCGCGTGACACCATTCATCAGTTCCGAGGAATTGGTGGAGATGATCGTTTCGCCGGAAATTTCATCGCTTACGGATCAAAGCGTGCCGATTTCAACGGGTGCAAGTGTCCCGGTCATCGCCAAGCGCTCGGCTGATACGGTCGTCGTTACGCCGAACGGACAACCCGTCATCATCGGCGGTTTGATGCAAAACAACAAAACATCGAGTGACAGCAAGATTCCCCTGCTCGGCGACATTCCCTTGCTCGGAAACCTGTTCAAGCGCCAGGCCAGAAACAACACGAAGACGGAGTTGTTGATTTTCCTCACGCCACACATCGTCATGTCACCGAAGCAACTGGCTTCCATGTCAGCAACGGAACAATCCAAGACCACCATGTCCGGCAAGGCATTCACAGAGGACGAACTGGAGCGCTTCCTCAGCGATGAAGCGACAAAGAAACCGGCCAAAAAGCGCTTCGGAAGGCGTGGCGATTAAGCATCAACACCTGGACTGCCAGCCTGTCGCCCCCGTTACCGGTCAAGCTGACTGGAAAACAAAATGGAATCCGAACGACGCACATTCTGGGTTTACGGTCTGCTGCTCGCCGCATGGGTTCTCATCCTTGGCTGGCAATGGATCGAGCACTCGCGCGTCCGCGAAAATGCCCGCGCCGAACTTCGTAATCGGGCCAAGGACATCTCCACCACCGTCGGTGTGGTGCTACGCTCACAACGCATCTTCGGTGTCATTTCCAAGGAGCGCCTAGAATCGGCGCTGAACGACCTCGTGCGACCCGGCGAACTCACCGCCGTGGCCATGCTTAATGCCGCTGGTGATATCGTTGCCAATGCGCCGACCAATTCCGACCTGCGCGCGAAGGCCTCATTGCGTCAGGCTGAATTATGGGAAACGGACACGGTCACGTTGATGAATCTGGTGGATCTCGGCACGAATGTGATGCCGGAATTCGAGAGCACCAACCCGCCAATTGTGTTGCCGCGTGATGCATTCACGCGCCCCGGCGATACGAATCGTCCTCCACCGCCGGATCGCGCGCAACCTCCACCGCAGTTGAATCCGACGAATGAAACCTCCGAAGTCGCAACCTCCGAATTGCGGACAAATTCCAACAGAGGACGCAACGACGGCGAGCGGCGTGGGCGTCGGTTTAGATTTGGCCGCCCACCGTGGATGAGTGAAACCGAATATCAAGCGATGATTGAAAAACAAGGTGTTCACAGTTTCATCACCGTTCTCTCGACACATGCAACGCTGGAAACGGAGCGTCGCGACCTTTGGCTGCGCTGCGTCATCGCTGCGATGACCACGCTCTCTGTCGTGGGCTTCGGCCTCGCGTGGCGCAATCTCATCAAATCATCGGAACTGCAAATCCGCCTGGTGCGCGCCAGCGAGTTGAACTCGCACCTCAAGGAACTGAACGTGGCAGCCGCCGGTCTGGCACATGAAACCCGCAACCCGCTCAACATCATTCGAGGACTGGCCCAGATGATCTCACGACAGACGGACGCCTCCGCCGAGGTGCGAAAAAAATCCGATGACATCATCGGGGAGACGGATCGCGTGACGGCGCAGTTGAACGAGTTCATCAACTATTCGCGCCCGCGTGAAGTCCGGCGCACACCCGTCACGCTCGCCTCGGTTCTGGGCGAAGTGTCGCACGCGCTCGATTACGATCTGAGGGAAAAACAGATTCAGCTGTTCGTCGAGCACGATCAACTGACCGTCGAAGCCGACGAACAATTGCTGCGTCAGGCGTTATTCAACCTGTTGCTCAACGCGACGCAGGCGGTTGCAGAGAAGGGCGAGATATGTGTCCGCGCTGCGCGCATGAACACACATGAGGCGATTTTGGAAATCAAGGACAACGGCCCGGGCGTCCCGCCTGAACGGCGAACGGAGATATTCAAACCCTATTTCACCACCAACACAAACGGCACCGGCTTGGGTCTTGCCGTCGTGCAACAAATCGTGCTGGCTCACGGCTGGGAGATTGAATGTCTCGCGAACGAACCACGCGGGGCATTGTTTCGCATCCGACATTTGAAGACAAACGGGTAAAACAAGCTCCTCCCGACTTTCACGCCGATTCCAAAATCATGTTCGCGTATTGTGTCGTGTCGCCCGTGCGGATGAGGCCGATGGCATTCGGGACGCGCTTCTTGAAATCCACGTGAGGCTCGAACTTCAGTGATGCGCCTCTGAGCGCGGCTATGAATCGCTTTTGCACCGGTTTGCCGTTGGCCTTCAAGAATTCCTGCGCCATCCACGCCTTGCCGATCACGTAGTTGGGCCGGATGGCCGCCAGCACCTGCAACACCGTGGGCAGATCGTCCACGATGGACAGGTCAACCGTCTCGATGCCGGGCCAGAACGGAAAGCCGCGGTCGGCGATTACAAGGGTGTTGGTGTGGCGCACGCGAGCGAGCAGCGAGGCGAGTTGAGGATTGAGAATGCCGGTCTTGAGCATGGCGAAGTTGTAGCGGGTTGCATTGCGGTTTGAAATCACAAATCATCCGCAGGAGCGCGGCGTTTACGCCGCTTCACCGTTCGTCAACCGGCAGGTAACATTTGTCGTAGTTGTCATTCGGGCACTGAAGCGTCAACGCCGCACTCCGGCAAATGAACCAGTCACTTCGCAACAACGCGATGGAGATCGTCCACCGGCTGCAATCAGCCGGGTTCGAGGCGTTTTGGGTGGGTGGCTGCGTGCGGGATTTCCTGCTGGGACGCGAGGCGCATGATTTTGACGTGGCGACAAATGCCGTGCCGGACGAGATCGAAAAACTT
>CAZFNB010000326.1:0-4069 GCA_964520235.1 uncultured Bifidobacterium sp.
CTCATTTCTGTGATGGCTCTTGGCCTTCTTTTGGGTTTGCTCGGAGATTTTGAAATGGATGAATTTGAAAGCGGAGGTGGCGTATGCCTTGCAGCATTGCTCGGCTTGCTATTCTTCTTCGCCCTCATTGCGTTTGCGTACTTGGATAAACTTCTATTACGATCTCGAAACAAACTCCACTGGATTGCCCCTTTAGGTGCCGGGCCTTTGTCCTTGGGCGGCGGGTGGTGGTTGTCTGTGTGTAAACATGTTGGTTGGTTTCAAGTGTGCGCGGGTATGGGGATCGTAACCAGTATGGCCTGGCATGGCATGGAGCGATTCGGCGTGTCACCGTTTTTATTTTTTCCTGGCATAGGCATGATCCTCGGGTCAAACGCCGCGCATCACATCCTCAAACAGGCAGCAAACAGGAATACATGACCGAAGAAATCTTCGACATCGTCAACGAACGCGATGAAGTCATCGGACGGTCACCGCGAAGCGAAGTTCACGCGCGCGGGTTGTTGCATCGTGCGGTGCATGTGCTGGTGTTCGATGCGCGCGGCCAGGTGTTCTTGCAAAAGCGCTCGATGAAAAAGGACAAGCATCCCGGCACGTGGGATTCCTCCGCCAGCGGCCACGTGGACAGCGGCGAGGATTATGACACCTGTGCCGTGCGCGAGTTGCGCGAGGAAATCGGACTGCGAGCAGCCCAGACACCGCAACGTCTGTTCAAGATTGACGCCTGCGCGGAGACGGACGCCGAGTTCGTGTGGGTCTATCGCTGCGAAAGCGAGGGGCCGTTCGACTTGAACGCGGATGAAATCGAGCGCGGCGGCTGGTTCACGCCGGAGGAAGTCACGCGCTGGGCACTCGAGAAGCCGGAGGAGTTCGCGCCCGCATTTGTGTTCATCTGGAAAAAACTCCAGCGGTGAGTTTTCACCGGATGACCGAATCCGCCGGACGATCCACGAGATGCAGGAGGTTGCCCTCGCCGTCCTTGAAAAACAGGATGCGTCCGCCGCCAGTTGCAGGTTTGACGGGTTCGATGAACTTCACGCCGCGCGTCTCAAGTTCCTTGCGTGCAGTCTCGATCGAGTCCACACGCATCGCCATGTGCCGCCACCCGGCAAGGCCGTTGTCCTCCGTGATGACGTCATGGCTCGTGGCGTCGTAAATCTCGAACATCGCCACCGAGCCGGGTGTGCGGAGGAAATAGGGCGGCTTGTCGCCATTGGGTGCGATGAATTCTGCGCCGAGTTTCTGGATGTACCAGTCGGCAAGCGCACGAGGGTCGCGCGCCGGCACGCCGATGTGTTCCACGGAAATTTTCATGCGCTGGATTTAACAGGGCAGAGCGGCAAAACCAAGCGGCAAACACCAGTCCCCGGATTTATTCCGTGATGCCGGACATAGCGGGAAAACTCCATGCTTCACGTCTCCTTAAGGTTGCCTCGCGTAGAGTCGCGCCATGAAAACGAACTCAGTTCAACTCGCCCTTGCTCTCGTCGCTGTTGTTTTCGCGACCGACACGCGCGCCGCCGATCCTTATGTGGATGCGTGGTTCACCGCCAACTCCGGCAAATACGCCCGCATCTACACCACCGACGCCAACAAAACCGCTGGCACCAGCGTCTCGACGTGGAGCAACGGCACGCAGAACCAATCGCTCCCGACCTACGCGGGCGTGCAGGAAATCTATTCGTCTGCAAGTTGGGTTTATATCCGCAGCACCGGACTGGGCAGTCACGTCATGGGGCCGTGGTATTTGAACGCCGCGCACACGCAGGCGTTCCCAAATTATCCGGTGAACCAGAAAGTGCTCTGGCGGATTCCGCGCACGCCGGTGATTCCCACCACGAAAACCCAGACCGGTCTCGGCACGATCGGATTGTTCGTGGACGGCGTGGCAATGTTCGACAGCAGTGATGGCTTCGTGTGGACCGGTTCCGCCGAGGCCGGCAACGGCACAGGTTACTGGCATCGCGAGGCGTACGCGAATGAAGGCGTCACGTTCGATCCCGGCTACGCGCATCAGGAACAAACCGGCTCGCATCATTATCACGCGAACCCCATCGCACTCCGCTATCTGCTCGGCGATCATGTGGATTACAACCCCACCACGAAAACTTATTCCGAATCCACCAGCACGCCGACGAATCATTCGCCCATCCTGGCCTGGGTGCGCGATGGTCTGCCGCTGTATGGGCCGTACGGTTATTCCAACGCGACCAATGCCGCGAGCGGCGTGCGCCGGATGATCAGCGGATTCCAACTGCGCAACGGCAGCAACGGCACGGACAATCTTTCCACGCGCGCCACGATTCCCGCGTGGGCACAGCGGCTCTACAGCGTCAGCGCGGCGCAGGCTGGTCCGACAGTCAGCACCACATATCCGCTCGCGCGTTACATGGAGGATTACGCCTATCTCGGCGACCTGACCAATTCCGCCACCGGCACGAATTATCAACAAGGCGTGGAGTTCGATCTGAACGAATACAACGTGCGCTGGTGCGTCACGCCGGAATTTCCCGGCGGCACCTACGCTTACTTCGTCTCGATTGAATCCAACGGCACGCCGAAATATCCGAACAACATCGGGCGCGCGTTTTTCGGTAGTCCGACTGGCAGTGCGCAAACCAGCATTGCGGAAACTGTCACCACGAACTTCGTCGGTGGCCCGAAACTTTCCGCCACGTTGAACAAACCTTCCGTGAACAACAGCACTGTCACGCTGACGTGGAGTGCGATCGAAGGCGGCACGTATCGCGTGGAATCTTCAACGAACCTCACAAGCTGGACGACGAATGCCACCGGCCTCGCAGCGACGTTGAATACTGGCGGTTACACGAATACGAGCAGCGACAGCAAAAAGTTTTATCGCGTCGCGATGACCGCGCTCGCCACCTACGATCCCGTCAGCGGCACGAGCGGTGGTGGCGGAACGACGTTCGCCGTACCCGGGGGCAGCGTGAGTCGCGGCTCGGGCACGAACATCACCTTGACCATTACGCTGCCCGGCACGCCCCCGTCGCCGCCCGCGAACGCGCCGATCACGAGCGTCACGATGGGGTCACTCACGGCCACGAGCACTTCCTACACGACACAAGGCACGGTGCTCGCGAACTTCACGATCCCCGCGAACGCCACGCTCGGCGCGCAAACGGTGGTGGTGCAATTCAGCATGCCACAATTCACGTTCGCCAATGGCTTCACGATCAATCCGTGAGCGAAATGATCTGCCTCACGTGAGACGAACAGCGGGCCGTGGCAAAATCGTGTGTTGCCCGGCCCGCTGTTGATTTGGAAAGCTCCAAGCTCCAACATCCAAGCACCAGTGAAGCATCAAGCTCCAAACCTCAAACACCGAGCCACGCACCGAACGCTGGCCTTGATGTTTGGTGCTTGGATATTCTCTGGATGTTGGAGCTTGGTTCTTGGTGCTTCATTGGAAGTCAGCATCACCCCAAAGTTTTCCGGCGAAACCATCCAGCCCGACTCGCTCCGTTACGAAACTTCTGCCAAGGAAAACTTCTCCATCACGCGCGTCAGCTATCTGCTCACCGGCTTCGCGTTGCAACGCCCCGATGGCTCATGGCTCGAACTCACCAATGAAGTTGCTTGGTTCGACTTGGAGCGCAGCCGCCTGTCCCATCGCGTCGCATCCATCCCATCCGGCGAATATCGCAGCATCCGCTTCCATCTCGGCCCGGATGAAAAAGTGAATCACGCCGATCCCGCGCAGTTTCCTGCCGACCATCCGCTGAATCCCAACCTCAACGGCCTGCATTGGAACTGGCAGGGTGGCTATATCTTCCTCGCGCTCGAAGGCCGGTGGCGAAACGCTGAGGGAACACTCGACGGCTGGTCGTATCACTTCGCGCGCGATCCAAATCGCACCCGCATCAACATTGCCGTCGCATTGAACCTCACCAACGCCACCCGGCTCGAACTGGACTTTGATCTTGCGACGCTGCTCAACGCACCGCGCCCCGTTTCGTTCAGTAAAGACGGCTCATCCACACACTCACGCGAGGGTGATCCCATCGCTACCGCTCTTGTCGCGAATCTGCCTGGCGCTTTCAATGTT
>CAZFNB010000327.1:0-4052 GCA_964520235.1 uncultured Bifidobacterium sp.
CCCGGCTCGACCTGCCGACGGTGTTGCGGCAGGACAATCTTGATTACGACAAGTATCGGGAGGTCGAGTTCCGGCACGATCGGGCGTTATGGGCGGCGGACGACATGCCGTTTCGCATCGAGTTTTTTCATCCGGGTTACATCTACCACGAGCCGGTGCGCGTAAATGAGTTCACGCTGACGCACACGCAACCGATCCGGTTCGTGCAGGATTTTTTCAATTACCGGAAGTTGAGCATCGCGAAACAAATCCCGGCGGACACGGGATATGCGGGACTACGGATTTTGAACCGGCTGAACGTGCCGGATCGCTGGGATGAACTGGGATCGTTTCTTGGCGCGAGTTATTTCAGGTTGCTTGGCAAGGGACAGCGCTACGGTCAATCCGCGCGCGGACTGGCGATTGATTCCGGCGAGACGGATCGGCCGGAGGAGTTTCCCATCTTCACGGACTGGTGGCTCGGCAAACCGCAGAAGGAGGACACGCAGGTGCGGCTTTATGCGATTCTCGACAGCGTGAGTTGCGTGGGCGCGTATGAATTTTTGATCCAGCCTGGCGAAACCACCGTGGCGGACATCGAGTGTGTGCTTTTCTTTCGCGAGACGAACACGGTGTTTGCCGTGAATCCACAGCGGAAGCCCGTCACATCCGTCGGTATCGCCCCGCTGACGAGCATGTTCTGGTTTGGAAAAAATTCAGAACGCAAGTTCGATGATTACCGGCCCGAGGCACATGACAGCGACGGGCTGCTCATGCACATGGAGAACGGCGAGATGCTTTGGCGGCCGTTGAACAACGCATCCGTGATGCGACATCAGCGCTTCGCGACCAAGAATCTTCGGGGATTCGGGCTGCTTCAGCGCGAACGCAACTACGAAGCCTATCAGGACATGTTCAATTATTACCATCAAGTGCCGAGTGTGTGGGTGGTGCCACGTGGCAACTGGGGCGAGGGCGACGTCCACCTGCTCGAATTGAGCACGCAGTACGAGGGGCTGGACAATATCGTGGCTTTTTGGGATCCGAAAACCAAGCCGCAGCCGATGCAGCCCCGGCGGTTTGCCTACACGCTGTTCTGGACATTGGAGAACGACATGAAACTGTCGCAAAATCGTGTTGTCGCCACCCGAATCGGCGCGCATCCGCGCAACGCGGCGTGGCGGCAGATGGTGATTGATTTCGACGGACCAAGGCTGGCTGTGATTCCAGAGACGAACGCGCCGTTGGCGATTGTGCATTGCAGCGACAACGCTTCAATCACAGAAAACCAGGTGTTCTATAACCCGATCAAACGCAACTGGCGCGTGATTTTTGCGATGCAGCCGCGCGCGGAGAACAAAGACCCGGTGGATTTGAGATGTACGTTGAAACAGGGAGAGGAAGCCGTCAGCGAGACGTGGACGTACCATTGGAGCCCGCCATGAGTGCTTTATCGCAATCGCCGGTTGCGCCCGGAAAAATCGCCGGCAGGCCGATGGAGGAATGGAACGCCGCGTATGTGAAGGTGGAAAGCTACTTTCACGCACTGCGCATCCGAAATCGCGTGCTGCTTGGTGAGCTTGTGCAACAGGTTTTGGATCGTGCCATGAAGCGTGCTCCCAACGAAATCGGGCGCACCGCTACTGAACTTGCCGCCGAGGAAATGGATTTGGTGGTGACGGAATGGTTCGCCGCCGTGCTGGAACGGATTCCAACCGGAGTCGAGCACGTCCTGAACACGCGCGGACGACTGGCGCTGTTGTTGGCGGACATGCCGGGCAAGTGGCAGGATCAGTTTCTGCGTCCTGGGCCGTGGCCGAAGGAGTTTGTGGAGGCGATGCAGGAGGCTTACCTGCGCGCAGGGCCGGATTTTCAATTGTCCCAGATGGCGCCTCGCCCGCTTGACCTCGGACCGATCACCACGCTGACCGATTTCGGGCGGCTGCCGTTCAAGAAAATGGCGACGATCTGGATCTCGTTTCTTGTGGTGTTGGGGGTGTTTTTCTGGCTCACACGCAAACCTTGATGGACGCGACAGCCTCAACAACAACCTCGCAATCTGCTTCCACGGGAGGCCCGGCGCTCGTGGTCAGCCCGGCCACGCATGAGAACCGGGCCATGCGGGTGTTTGCGTTCTTCTCGGTGGCGGTGTTGTTGACGGGCGTGGTGTCGGTGGTTTTCGCCGATCTGCTCTGGCGCA
This sequence comes from uncultured Bifidobacterium sp., assembly GCA_964520235.1. Lineage (GTDB taxonomy): Bacteria > Verrucomicrobiota > Verrucomicrobiia > Limisphaerales > JADLHS01 > JADLHS01. The sequence goes on from CAZFNB010000327.1 coordinate 2,180, forward strand.
CGGGCTGGTCGCCGTCGCGAACCGTACTGTTGGTGTTGTTCGTGATTTTGTTCTTCCTTGCAGCCATCGGTTGCACGCACGGCATTTTTGGTTTTTTCCTCCGGCGATTCGGGGAGAAGTCAGGCATCGCGAGGCTGGCTGATTATCGTGCTCAAAACATCGCCAGCACCAGTACCGCACTGATATTTCCGATCTACAACGAGAATGTGGTTCGCGTGTTGGAGGGATTACGCGCCACGTATGAGTCGTTGAGGAAAACCGGCGATCTGGAGCGGTTCGATTTTTTCATCTTGAGCGATTCGACGAGTCCCGACAAATGGATCGAGGAGGAGCGGCGCTGGTCGGAACTGGTGCGGGATCTCAATGCGCTCGGGCGGATTTATTACCGCCGTCGCGAGAGCAACGAGGGGAAAAAGAGCGGCAATGTCCGGGACTTTCTCAGCACATGGGGACGGCGCTACCGTTACTTCGTGTGCTTTGATGCGGACAGCGTGATGCGCGGCGAGACATTGGTTGATCTGGTCAAGATGATGGAGGCGCATCCTGATGTGGGATTGATTCAAACCGTGCCTGCATTGATGAACGCGGAATCGTTGTTCGGGCGCATCCAGCAGTTTGCCAACCGCCTCTATGCGCCGATATTCATCACCGGTTTGAATTTTTGGGCGCAGAGTTTTGGAAACTACTGGGGGCACAACGCCATCATCCGCACCGAGCCTTTCATGCATTATTGTGACCTCCCGCAATTGCCCGGGCGAAAACCGTTCGGCGGGCAGATTCTCAGCCACGACTTTGTCGAGGCGGCGTTGATGCTGAAGGAAAACTGGCAGGTATGGTTCGCATACGAGATGGAGGGCAGCTACGAGGAAGCACCGCAGGGATTGATAGAAAACGCGCAACGGGACCGCCGCTGGTGTCAGGGAAACCTCCAGCACGGCATGGTCTTGTTCGCGAAAGGGCTTCGCGGTGTGAGCCGTGTGCATCTGTTGCTCGGAATTTTTGGGTATCTCAGCGGTCCGTTGTGGCTCGCGTTTTTGCTCACGTTCAGTTGGATACGCTGGTCGGAACTGTTGAGCGATCTTTCTGTGTTGTCCGTGCGCGGATTTTTTCCGTATCTGAATCTTTCCGCGACGGCCCATGCGTTCTTTGTGTTCATCATTTGCATGACAGTGATCATGTTGCCAAAAGCACTGGCAGTGATAGACCTTGCACTAGATCCAGAGCGACGGCGTGCGTTCGGCGGCCTGGCTCGTTCGACATTGAGCGTGCTTGCCGAGACGGTTTTTTCGACACTTCATGCACCGCTGCAAATGCTCTGGCATACACGGTTTGTCATCACAATCCTTCTCGGCATGGGCGTGAGTTGGGGAACTCAAAATCGCGATGCCGACGGGACGGAGTGGGGATATGCATTGCGCCGACAATGGGGGCATGTATTGATTGGCGTTGTGTGGGGAGGATTGGTTTACTGGCTCGACGAAATCACCTTTTGGTGGTTTCTGCCCGTGCTGGCGGGAATGATTCTTTCGATTCCGTTGAGCGTGCTGACCAGCCGGAGTTGTTGGGGGCGACGCGCGAATCAGGCTGGTCTGTTTCTTGTGCCCGAGGAAACCGCCCCGCCTTCGGAAATCGTTTCGTTGCGACTTCGCATGGCAGAACTGGACATGGCAGGCGAAACCGTTGCAAGACCTCAGAATTCGGGATTGGTGGATGTGGTTCTTAATCCCTACGTGAACGCAGTTCATGTTTCGTTGCTGCGTGAGAAACGGCTCAACCCCGTTTATGCCCAAGCTTTGACAAAATTGGGGGTTGGCACGGAAGAGGTCAGGGCTTTGGGAGAGAAATTGCTCGCGGCCGGGCCGGATGCGCTGAC
>CAZFNB010000328.1:0-4050 GCA_964520235.1 uncultured Bifidobacterium sp.
AACGCCAGTGATTGCTGAAGCTGCGGTGCGAGCACCAACGACTGTGTCAGCCGTTGCGATAAATGTAAGCCTTGAGCCATTTGCGGCGGGAAGTTAAGCACGAAGGGCGGCGGAAACAAGAAGGAACTTGGCACGCGGCTGGCTTGAGCCATGAAATTTCCGGGGCTTTCCCGAAAAATCCAAAAAACTTTCTCGCCAAACCTCCCGTATTTTTGGATTGTATCCGGCCTGTTTCTGAAAACATAAACATGCAATTTACCGGAACCTACACAGCCATTGTCACCCCGTTCAAACACGGCCGCGTGGACGAACCCGCGCTCGAACGCCTCGTAAAATCCCAGATCAAAGGCGGTGTGGACGGCATCGTCCCCGTCGGCACCACCGGCGAATCCGCCACGCTGGATTACGAGGAACACATCCACGTCATCGCGCTTTCGGTGAAATTCGCAGCGGGCAAAATCAAGGTCATGGCAGGCACCGGCGGCAACTCGACCAAGGAAGCCATCTATCTGACGCAGGAAGCCGAGAAAGCCGGTGCTGACGCTTCGCTGCAAGTCGCCCCCTACTACAACAAGCCGACGCAGGAAGGTTTGTTCCAGCACTTCCACGCCGTGGCACGTTCGACGAAATTGCCGATCATCCTTTACAGCATTCCCGGACGATGCGGCATCGAGATTGGCGTGGACACTGTAAACCGCCTCGCGCACGACAGCGTGAACATCGTCGGCATCAAAGAGGCGGGCGGCAACCCCGACCGCGTCTCGCAACTCCGCAGCGCCGTCGGCCACAAGTTCACCATCCTCAGCGGCGACGATTCCCTCACGCTGCCATTCATGGCCGTGGGCGCACATGGCGTTGTCAGTGTCGCCTCAAACGTCATCCCGCACGAAGTGGCGAGGATGGTCCGGTCGTTCGCTTCCGGAAACACATCGCTCGCGCTCAAGATTCACGAAAAGTTTTATCCGCTGTTCAAAGACCTGTTCATCGAAACCAATCCCTGTCCTGTGAAAGCCGCGCTCGCGATTATGGGCACGATGGAGGAGGAATTTCGCCTCCCGCTCGTGCGCATGAACGCCGTGAACCGCGAGAAATTGCGCAAGACGATGAAGGCCGTGGGAGTGCTGAAATGACGAAGATCATCATCACCGGTTCAAAAGGCCGCATGGGCAAGGCGCTCGTCGCCTGTGCACCACAGCATCATGAACTCGAAGTCGTCGGCCAGATTGACCAGGGGGACGATCTTGCCGCCATCATCGCACGGGCCGACGTCGTGATTGATTTCAGCTCGCACTCGGCCACGGCGGGAATCGCAACGCTTTGCGGACAACACGGGAAGGCTCTGATCATCGGCACCACCGGCCACTCGGATGAAGACCGCTCGGCGATCACGAAGTTCAGCGCGCAAATCCCGATGGTGCTGTCGTCCAACTACTCCACCGGCGTCAACACGTTGTTCTGGCTCACGCGCAAGGCCGCTGAAATTTTGGGCGCCGGCTACGACCTCGAAGTGGTTGAAATGCACCACCGGCTCAAGAAAGACGCGCCCAGCGGCACAGCGAAGTCGCTCGCGGAAATTCTTGCCGATGTTCGCAAACAACAACTCTCGCGGGTCGCACGCCACGGACGCGAAGGCATCGTTGGCGAACGCACAGCGGAGGAAATCGGCATCCACTCCATTCGCGGCGGCGACGTTGTGGGTGATCACACCGTCATTTTTGCCATCAACGGCGAGCGCGTTGAACTCACGCACAAGGCATCCAGCCGGGACACGTTTGCCAACGGCGCGTTGCGTGCCGCAGCCTGGGCGGTGAAACAGAAACCCGGGCTTTACGACATGCAGGACGTGCTGGGATTGAAGTGAACCCGAAGGCCACAGTTCGGATGCAAAGCGCTCAACGCCACGAACTGTTTGACACGAACGGGTTTCTCATAATCACTCAAGCCGTCTCCATGGAAGATTGTGATTCCCTCGGCGCTGAACTGACATCCTTGTTTGACCGGAACAAAAATGTTTCACGACGGAAAATTGGAGGCGTACGAAACATTCTCCGCCAAAGCCAGAAAGCTGCGGATATAGCCAGCTCGGACAAATTTATCTCACTGCTGAATGGCCTGACTGGAAGACGTTATTTTCCGGTGAAGGCAATTTTCTTCGACAAGAACCCAGGCTCAAACTGGAGCGTACCCTGGCATCAAGACCTCGCAATTGCGGTTACCCGACAGATCGAGTCTCCCGGCTTCGGCCCGTGGTCAGTAAAAGAAGGGATTGTCCATGTGCAACCTCCGCAGCATATTCTTGGGAACATGATCACCTTGCGTTTGCACCTAGACGATTGCCCCGCTGGCAACGGCGCGCTAAGGATCATCCAAGGATCACACCTGCACGGAGAATTGGACTCAGACGCGATCACGAAATGGGCAACCCACGACGCCCCCGTCGTGTGTGAACTCTCAAAAGGTGATGCGCTGTTGATGAAGCCATTGCTTCTTCACTCATCACCACAGGCGACCAACCCAAACCACCGGCGTATCCTGCACATCGAATATGCCAGCGATGAATTGCCGGACGGACTCGAATGGTTTGACCGACCAAAAATTTCATGAACTCTGCCTCGCAACCTGTCTTCGTCGCCCTCGGCTCCAACGTGGGCGATTCGGTCACCATCTTGCGCAAGGCACTCCAGAGTTTGCAGAAACTTTCCGTTACACCGCTCCGGGTTTCCTCCTTCTGGCAGACAACGCCTGTGGATTGTCCGCCTGGCTCACCGCCATTTGTGAACGCCGTTGCGATGCTCACACCACAACCGGGAGAAACGCCGGAATCGCTGCTGGCAAAGTTGCTCGCACTCGAAAAGGAGTTCGGACGCAGGCCGAAGAAGATTCTGAACGAGCCGCGCCGGCTGGATCTGGACCTCATCGCATTTGGAGACGAAACAAGGCTTGCGGCACAGATCACCCTGCCCCATCCGCGCGCGTGCGAACGACGATTTGTGCTTCAACCTCTCCACGAAATCGCGCCCGAACTCGTCCTGCCCGGCCAACGCCGCACGGTGGCGCAATTGCTGACTGCATTGGTCAACAGCGAAATCACGGTCAGACTCCATGCGGCTTGAACCGCTTGGGTCAGTTCAAAGCAGGCAGATTTGTCCGCAGAAAAACTTCCAACCTCTCAGCCGCAATCCTGTGCGCGTATTCATTTGGATGAGGATCATTCCGGCTCACAATCAACCTGGAAGGCGGCTCATTGCTGAATGCGGACAACAAATCGAGATGCGGCACTCCCTTTTCCGTCCAGAAACGATTCAACTCGTCATGGGCAAACTGATATTCGTATTTGTCACCCAGCTTGTGCAGGAACGGAAAAGTTGCGACCAGCAGCGTACCGTGATTTGTCCGCACCAGATCACAGATCGCAGTGAGCCTTTGTTTTTGTTGCTCCCATTTTTCACCGCGGTAACCGTCACGCACGAATTCGTAGTAATTGCTGGCGAGCGGCTCGCGGGCGATGCGCCGACGGTTGTAAAGCAGATCCATGAAATAACTGTTGCGGATCAGCCAGTTTCTCTGTCTTGGATCTTCGTAAATCCTGCCGATCGTTGACGTCCATTCAGGATACAGATCCGCGACGTCGTTCAGGCAATAGACCAGCAGCACGGTGTCCAACGGGTATTGCACTTCCATGAGTCCTTGCAATCGCTCGATCTCCGTACCCGTGTCCGAGCCGGGCTTGGCGAGAATATGAATCTCCCACTCTGGATGCGCCGCGCGGACAAGGTTGGCAAACCGGTCTTCGATGCGTTTGACACCGTGACCGGCGGTGAACGAGTCCCCAAGAATGCTGATCCGGCGCAGCCCGGGTGCAAGCGAACGCCGGTAACGCACGTCATCACGAAAACCGGCATCGTTGAGTTTGAAATAGCGATCCGTCCAGCGTTGGGAAAGTTTGGTGCAAGCCAGCGCATCCGTGGAGTCGAACACAAACCGGTAATAAGCCTCGCCACCAATCAACGCGAGCAGGAGCATGAGAACAACCGAAGCAATACCGGTGCT
>CAZFNB010000329.1:0-4044 GCA_964520235.1 uncultured Bifidobacterium sp.
CCGAACTTGACGGTCGCTGCTTCGGCACGCCCGTCGCCTACAATGGCAAGCTCTACATGCAGACGACAAAGCATCTGTATTGCTGGGGCAAGAAGGGAAACATTTCCTCGTTGGCGAAGGAAATCCCCGAAGAAAAAGCGCCCAAGCCTGGTGCGGCCAAATCACTTCAGATTATTCCGTCGGAAACCACGTTGCGTCCCGGACAATCCGCTTCGTTCAGTGCGCGTTCGATAGATGCGAACGGATTCGCAGTTGAAGACATCAAAGACATGAAGTCGTTGACGTGGACCAATTACATTCCGCCCACCGCGCGCGTGAAGTCTCTCATGAGTGGCAGGTTTGACGCTGAAGGAAAACTTGTTGCCGACGCTGCGACGAAGCCTTCCGCTGGTGCGTTTCAAGCCACGCTCGGCGACTTGAAAGGCTACATCCGTGGTCGCGTGCTGCCGTATCTACCACTCAGCCAGGATTTCGAGTCGTTCACGCTCTCGGAAATGAACACGAACGAGAATGCGCAATTCGCTTATCCGCCGCTGCCGTGGATCGGGGCGCGGTTCAAGTTCGAGGTGCGCGAAAAGGACGGCACGAAATGCCTGACCAAGACGATTGACAACAAATTTTTCCAGCGCGCCACAGTCTTCCTCGGTGCGCCCGATGCGAAGAATTACACCATAGAAGCCGACGTGATGAGCGACGGCAACCGCCGCAAAATGTCCGAGGTCGGCATCATCAATCAGCGCTATGCCATTGTGCTCAAGGGCAACGACCAGAAGCTCGAAGTCAGCTCCAACTTCGAGCGGCTGCGCGAGGCGGTGGATTTCAAGTGGTCGCCGAACACGTGGTATCACATCAAGTCCCGCGTGGACATCGCTGCCGACGGCAGCGGAATTGTGCGTGGAAAAGTTTGGAAGCGCGGCGATGCTGAGCCCGATGCCTGGACTATTGAAGTGAAACACAACACCGCGCATCAGGAGGGTTCGCCAGGGCTGTTCGGTTTCTCGCCGCAAGACATGCGGGTCTATATTGACAACATCAAAGTGAACGCGAACTGAGCCTCGGTTCTTAATCTTAATCCTACTCATAATCTTAATCTCATGCCCTCCCGCTTCGACCACGAAAAGCTGAACGTCTACCAGCGTTCGCTGCAATTCGTTGTATGGACGACGGAACTTCTGGAGCGCATCCCGACCAAGCTCGCGGCGCATGGCCAGATCGAGAGAGCCTCAACCTCGATTCCACTGAACATCGCTGAAGGCAATGGACGTTACAGCGCCTCCGATCGATGTCGTTTTTTCGACATCGCCCGGGGTTCGGCTTTGGAATGCGCGGCGGCACTCGACGTATTGGTAGCCAGGAAGATTCTGACGGAGAAAGAAATTGAGGCCGGCAAGACTCAACTGATTGAAATCGTGAACATGCTGGTCGGTTTGATTCGGAGCAATTCCGAAACGCGGCTGCACGAGGACGAAATTTCCTACAAGGCTTGAGACAAACCGAAAAAGATTACGATTAAGATGAAGATTATGATTAAGAACACGCATTTGCAGGCTGTGACCGCTGGACTCTTGGTCGGCTTTGGCGTAGCCAACCTTTCTGTTGCCGCCGACTGGCCGCAGTGGGGCGGCAAGAACAACCGCAACATGTTTTCCCCGCAGCGCGGGTTGCCCGACGTTTTCGGCAAGATCGAGTTCAAGCCCGGCACGGAGGAAATCAGCACCAACGCGGTCAAGAATCTCAAGTGGATCGCCAAGCTCGGTTCACAGAGTTACGGCAACGTCACTGTCGCCGGTGGCAAAGTTTTCATCGGCACGAACAACGAGCCGAATCGCGACCCGAAGCATCAGGGTGATCGCAGCATTCTGTTGTGTTTCGATGAAAAGACCGGCGCGTTCCTTTGGCAGCTCGTCGTGCCCAAGCTCGCCTCCGGCAAGGTGAACGACTGGGAAAGCCTCGGCTTGCTCGCATCCCCCACGGTGGAAGGCGACCGGGTTTACATCGTCACCAGCCGCTGCGAAGTGATGTGTCTTGACGTGAATGGTATGGCCAATGGCAACGATGGCCCGTTCAAGGACGAAGCCAAATACATGGTCAAAGACGTTTTGCTGGATCGTGGCCGCCCCACTGAACGTCCCGCGCCACCCATTGAACCCGGCAAGCAGGATGGTGACATCATCTGGGTCTATGACATGATGGATGAACTCGGCGTGTTCCCACACAACGCGTCCAACTGCTCCGTGCTGATCGTGGACGACATCATCTATACCTGCACTTCAAACGGCCAGGATTGGACCCACTCGAACATCCCGTCGCCCAACGCGCCGAGTTTCATCGCGCTGGACAAAAAGACGGGCAAGTTCCTCGCCGAGGACGACGCCAAAATCGGACCGCACATTCTACATGGCCAGTGGGGTTCGCCTACGCTTGCTGAGGTGAACGGCAAAAAGCTCATCGTGTTCGGTGGCGGCGATGGTTGGTGTTACGCGTTCGACGCGAAACCGGAAAATCCCGGCGAAGAAGGCAAGCTCAAGACCGTTTGGAAATATGACGCCAATCCGCCTGAATACAAGAAGGACAAGAACGGCAAGCCCATCAAATATCCTGCTGCCGAGGGCGTGAGTGAAATCAATGCCACACCGGTGTTCTGGAAAAATCGCATCTACATCGCCACCGGCCAGGACCCCGAGCATGGCGAAGGCGTTGGTCATCTTGTTTGCATTGACGCCACCAAGACCGGTGATGTGACTTCGTCCGCCACCATCTGGTCTTACAAAGGCATTCATCGCAGCATCTCGACCGTGTCGCTTGATCCGACGAGTGGCTTGATCTTTGTCGGCGATTTTTCCGGTTTCGTGCATTGCCTCGACGCCGAAACCGGCAAGGTGCAATGGACGCACGATATGAAAGCTCACATGTGGGGTTCGACCTTTGTGGCCGACGGCAAGGTCTATGTCGGTGACGAGGATGGCGACTTTGTGGTGCTCGCGGCGGCAAGGGAAAAGAAAGTCATCAGCGAAACCAACCTTGGCGCAGCGGTGTATGGAACACCCATCGTCGCCAACGGCGCGGTCTATCTGCAATCCAACACACACCTGTTCGCTTTCTCAGATCCGACCAGGTCCGGCGCAATCAAGGATGAGCCGCAGAAGATTGAAATCAAACTCAACAAGTGATTCAGATCTGTCATTTCCGCGTAAACTGACTGCGCGATTGCTCATGAATTCCTGCGGGCATCACGTAATCCCGCTGCATACGCCTCGAACACACGACGGATTTCATCACGCACACGACGGAAGACTTCCATCTGCTCGGCCTCAGTTCCTGTCGCGTGAGCCGGATCATCAAAACCCCAGTGATACCGTCGCACCTGACCAGGAAACATCGGGCACACCTGATCCGCCTTGCCGCATACGGTGATGACCGTGTGAACCGGCTGGTTCAAAAACTCATCGAGATGTTTCGAGCGGTGGCCGGAAATATCAATCCCGATCTCGGCTAGCGCCTTGATCGCGAGCGGATGCACGTAGCCCGCGGGTTTGCTGCCGGCGCTGGCGACGTTGACCAAGTCTCCGGCGGCTTTCCTCAGGATGCCTTCCGCGAGATGGCTGCGACAGGAGTTGCCGGTGCATAGGATGAGAACGGTGGGTTTCATAGTTGATTTGTAGGAGACGACGTGAGGAGTCTCATTTTTAAAGCGGTTCAGTTAAGGCTGTTTGGTCAGAAACTCGTCACCTCGTCTCCTGCTATGAGTTTTTGTTGATACCAGCCGCGGGATTGGTTGCAGATTTTGCAGACAGACAGCATGACCGGCACTTCCACCAGCACCCCGACCACGCACGCCAGCGCCGCGCCCGACGCCGGGCCAAACAATGTGATCGCCACCGCCACGGCCAGCTCGAAGAAGTTGCTCGCGCCGATCAGCGCTCCGGGCGATGCCACATTGTGCGGCACTTTCAGCCAGCGCATGACGAGGTAAGTCAGCGAGGAATTGAAATACACCTGCAACGTGATTGGCACGGCCAGCAACAGCACGGCGGACCATTTGGT
>CAZFNB010000330.1:0-4036 GCA_964520235.1 uncultured Bifidobacterium sp.
AACTTTGCGGAGTAAAAAAAGATCACAAGCAGCGGCGCAAATGCGAGCGTGGCCATCACACCCGGTGCGGCCAGCAAAAGGCTGACCTCGGTTTGCTCGTTCACTAGGCGGTTTGTTTCAGAAGCATCTCGTGACGCAGCCGTCAGCCGGGGATAAAAATCCGTTCCCATCGCCTGAAGGATGAACATCACATACATGCCACTCAACGACCATGCCGCGGCGTAAAGCCCCAATGCATCGTCGCCAAGCTGTCTCTTGATGATTACGCGCGTAAGCAACGCGGTGCCAATCGTCATCAGGATCGTGGACATGAACACAATGCCGAGTTTCAAGAGATTGGACGCCTCCTGCCTGAGTTCATCCGATTTTAAGGCGACACGTTCAACCTTGATCTTCCGGCTGAACCACCATGACGTGATGATGCTCATGCCAGCCACGCAAATTAACGAAGGAACGACGCCTTGTTCGCGGAACAAGAACACAATCGGGATGCTGAAGACTGTTCCAAAAAACGCACCAATCACGTTGATTCGGGCCAGGTCAGCAATCCGTCTCATCCCCTGAACGAGCGCCACCTGTGAAGCAGTGATGGCTCCAAAAAACACCGCCACAGCCAGCAGCGCGACAGGCTTTGCGTGATCCGAATCTTTGAAAGCAAACCGTGAAACAGGCACGCAGAGCGCCACGAGCAACAACGCTCCGATGATGCCCAAGGCAAGCGCCAGCCTGCGCAGTGTCGTCACGGTGCGCGCGATCCTGTGGTTGTCATTCGTTCCCACCGCCTCGGCGATCTGGCGCACACCGCTATTATTGATGCCAAGGCTGGCAACGGTTCGTGAGAGTTCCGAAATATGCCAGTAAAGATCAAGCAATCCCACGCCTGCGGTGCCGAGCATCAATGCCATCGCCTTCGCGCGAACAGCGTTGAAGCCCATGACAAAAAACGAGGAGCCGCCGATGAGAACCGACGACTTCAGAATCTGTCCGTAGGTGTTGTTGGCTGGCTTGCTCAAAACTCAAATAGCGTTGACTGGCTGCCGCGCCGATGACGACTCGGCTTGCAGTTCCGTCACTGCACGTTTTACTTCCACTTCTACAATCGAAGCTTGATCCGAGGGTAGATGCGGGCCGATGGGCAGACTCAACACTGTGTCCGCCGAGGCCTCGGCAAGCGGAAACGAACCACGCTTCCAGCCTGCGTCGGCGTAGGCGCCGGACAGATGCGCCGGAACTGGATAGTGAATCAACGTGCCAACGCCGGCGTTCGTGAGCTTCTGCTGTAGCGCATCCCGTTTTGCGTGACGAACAACGAACAGATGCCACGCCGGCTCGGCCCACGATGGAACGTAAGGCAACGTCAATCCTGGCAGTCCAGCCCAGGCAGCAAGATATCGCTTTGCAATCACCGCACGGCGCGCATTCCACTCGTCCAGCTTTGGCAGTTTTACGCGAAGCAGGGCGGACTGCATTTCGTCGAGACGTGAATTGTAACCTTTGATCTCGTTGTAATATTTTTTCCGTGAACCGTAGTTACGCAACACCCGGATGCGATCTGCAAGTTCGGCATCGTTTGTCGTCACGGCACCGGCATCGCCAAACGCCCCAAGATTTTTGCCGGGATAAAAGCTGTTTCCCGCCGCATGCCCGAGTGCGCCAGTACGACGACCCTTGTAGCGTGCACCCTGAGCCTGGGCATTGTCTTCGATGACTTTCAGTCCGTGTCTGGCAGCGATTTCCATGATCGGATCCATATCCGCAGGCTGCCCATAAAGATGCACGGGCATGATGGCCTTGGTGCGCGGTGTGATGGCAGCTTCAATCCGGGCCGGGTCAAGATTGTAAGTGCGCGGGTCGCACTCAACAGGCACGGGCCGCGCGTCGGCGTAGGAAACAGCAAGCCATGTCGCGATGTAGGTGTTCGACGGCACGATGACTTCATCACCCTTGCCGACTCCCCACGCGCGCAGAACGAGATGCAACGCTTCCAGCCCGTTGCCTACGCCGATGCAGTGCTTGACGCCGCAGTAAGCGGCGAACTCCTGTTCAAACGCCTCGGTCTCCTTGCCCAGAACATACCAAGCCGAGCGCATGAATCGCTCATAGGCGGCATCCAGTCCAGGCTTCAACTCTTCGTAGGGCCCGACGAAATCGAGAAAGGGGACTTTCACAGAGCGACACCTCCGATTGCACGCAAATACTCCTTGTAGTCGCGGTAATAGTCCTTTTCGTCATAGCCTTCCGAAGCCAGCGCAAGGCAGACAGAGCCGGAGGAAAAATTGTCAATCTCACGCCAAAACATCGGCGGGAGATGCAGGCCGTAATAGGAACGATTGAGATGGAATTTTTTCGTCTCCTTTCCATTGAACACGGAGACATCGAAGCTGCCCGACATCGCAATCAGAAACTGATGGCATTTCTTCAATGCGTGGCCCGCCCGATCTGCGCCACCCGGCACATCGTAGAGATAAAAAACGCGCTTGATGCCGAACGGTATGTGCCGTCCACCCTCAAGAAATGTGAGATTCCCGCGAGGATCGTTGATCTTCGGCAGGTCTATGATTTTACATTCGGTCAGTTCCATAAATAATGATTTCAGCTTCTTGGTTGCGATTGCTCCCAGTCACGAACCTGCTTTTCCGCAAGCGTTGCCAGCGGCAAAAGCTTTTCCCGCACCTTCGGCCAGTCCCCCGCATGGAGGAGGAAATGAATCAGATCAACAGGCTGGCCGTTGATGATTTGCGCTGCACGAGTCACACCGGTTTCGCGAAAACCGAATTTCTTGTTCAACGAAAGGACGAGCTGATTGGTTGAAACGGTCGAAACGCGGAGTTCGGCGAGAGCAAGGGTTTCAAACGCCGTCTTGAACGCAAGCATCGCGCTTGGAATGGCGGCGGGCACTTCGGGATTGATGACCCAGCGGCCGGATTCGCCACTGTTACCGCGTAAATCATAAATACCATAGGCACCGACACGGATGCCGCCCGGAGTTTCGATGATGAAATAGTAGTCCCCCTCCCTTTCAAAATACTTTTCAAGCCACTGACGTTGTCCAACTTCATCCACGGTATCCCCGATACGTCCGCGCGCGTGATCCAGATTGCGCAGCCAGACGATGAACGCCGCGTCCTCCACCCTCACCGGGCGAAGCCGCACGCCAAACCCCTCTGTTATGACAGAATGTTTCATCCGACCCTTATCACCACCTGTTGTCTGTAAAAAAATACGATCCGCTTTACGCCCACGATCCGCGCTGCGATCTCCTTTACCTTTTCGATCAAAGTCACACCCAGCCCAACCCCTGCGTCACTCCCCTGCAAAGCGTAATCCGGATCCACCGCCACATGCATGACGGAAATATCCGTAGGCGTTGTCCGCAAAAAAACCACCACACCCACCGGGTCTTTGCTCCTGCGATTTCGATCAAACGCGAACAACGTCTGAGCTTCCTGCTCTCCCACCCGCACGGACAGGCCGGTTTCCGTTTCCACCACGCGCGGATGGCCGAATTTCTTCAACGCTTCGACAATTCCCTCGCGAACCTTGTGCTGGCTCGGATTGAAGAACAGCAGGTCTTCAAGTGCCTGCTTGCATTGCTTGGGCGCTTTGGACGCAAATTCAAGTTTCACGCGGCTTTCTTTGTCTGGACGAGATTCCAAAGATCAGTTGCGGTCGTGACATTCTGAAAATCCGCAGCGCGCAAATTCACTCCGTAGGTCGAATCCAGCATTGCAATTACCGACAGCACGGCCAGCGAGTCCCACGATGGAAACGCCTTCAAGTCGTCGCTTTCTTTCACCGCTGGAACTTCCAGTATCCCGGCAATCTTTTCCAAGAACTCATTCATGTTTTTCCTTGTTCGGATAATCCATCATTTCGCAAAAACTCAATCCACCCAGCCGCAACAGCATCGCGCTCCACGTCAATCCTCCTCCAAATCCAGCAAGACAGACCTGCTTGTGCCCGTTGAGCACGGCATCCTTCAGGTTCAGCGCAATCGCCACAGGAATCGTCGCGCCGCTGCTGTTGCCAAAATGCT
>CAZFNB010000331.1:0-4028 GCA_964520235.1 uncultured Bifidobacterium sp.
CTTCACCCTCGGTAAAAACGAGTGGCCGGCGGTTTTGATCGTACGGCAGTAAGAACTGGACGCTTGCTTCCAAATACGCATAAGCGATCAATGAATCGGGCGTAATTCCGTGGAATATCGGTGGCTGTTTATTGGGAAATCTCTGCTTCAAGTCGGTTGCAATTTGATTGATTGTGGCTTCCGAATTCGTTCCAGCGACAACGTAAAGTGAACTGGCGGGAATGTGCGGTCTTGGATCTGCCACATTATTCAAAGACGCGGCCACGCCGGAGGGGGAATCGAATGTAACTGCCTCGCCCACCAATCCCTGCAAGTCCTTCCAAACAGACTGAAACGAGGCACACCAGATGGCGTTCTTTCCATTGGGGATCGGCGCTTCCATGGTCGGGACAACTACTGTCGCTTTGAGTTCATCGGATGGCCTGTTGAGTGCCATCGGAACCCGCGGCACATCCGACTCCCGAGAACATGATGAAGCAATCAACAACAGACCCGAGAGCAGCGAGCACTTGGTGAAAATATTCATTTTGAGCCTCCGACTTTTTGTTGTGTGGAAAACCACATCCGCCCAAATCACAACGCCGGGTCTTTCATATCCGGGCGTTCTTGTTTCACCATTCGATTCTCAGTTCACGCAAAACTCGGCACGCCGATGTCTGTCATCAGCAACAAGCCTGGTTGCGCTTTAAGAATGCGCGGGGTCGCATTGACCACCGAAGCCACCGTTGCGCCGTCACCGGCCACGCCGCCGTTGAGCAGCATGTTGATGGGCGGTTCGCCTTCGATCTGACACGCATCGTGCGGATTCGGCGCGTCGAGATACATCTTCAGGTCGAGCGTGAGCGCCACCACCCCGCTCACCTTTGCTTCGGCGCGCTGGTGCAATCCGCAACACTGTCCACGCTTGGCTTCGACGTGGCGCGTCCGGATGTCGTGGTTCGCCACCATCGCCTTGCACGTCTCGGTGAGGTCGGTGATTTTCCAGCCGAGACAATGCGCGATGAGCGCGAGCGATTCCTGCAATCCCGCATGGCCTGCCTTGCCTTCGCTGAAGAGTTTCTCGAACTCCGCGGGTGCAAGGCCGCTGCCGATCTTTTTTTGCAACGGGCCGCGACGCGTGGAGGCATTGACGACGCGCTGAACGTGAACCGCCGTCACGTTGCGGCAGACACCCGTGAGGCAGACGGGCAACACATCCATCACAAAGCCGGGATTTACGCCCGTGCCGAGCACACGCGCACCGCCGTCCTTGCAGGCCTTGTCGAGCCTGACAGCCAGTTCCGGCTCGCGCAATTGCGGAAAGAGAAGCTCTTCGCATGAGGACACGACACTGATGCCCATCCGCGCAATCGGCTCGATCTGGGCATAGGCGGCTTTCATTTTGGAAACGGCTGTGTGAAAGATGACGTCAGGTTTGGTCTTCGCACAAAGCTCCTCGACTGTGCGATACACGCCGGCATGACGGATGGAATGGTCGCCAGTGACTTCGGAAAGAGGCTTGCCGACCTTGTCAGGATCAATATCAATGCCACCGACGATTTCAATCCACGGCTTGGTGGCGGCAAGTTTCAGGGTTTCAATTCCAATCGGGCCGAGTCCGAACTGTGCGACTTTGATTTTGCTCATTTGTTTTGTCCCGTGTCGTAGGCGGTTGCAATTTTCAACCGACCGTCTCGATATTCCAAATCTGCACGCCGCTGCGCAAGCAGGATGTGAAGATGAATGTTTGCGATTCCGAAACCTTACAATGCCGGCGCGAAATTATAGATGCGCCCGCCCGCGTTTCATCGTTTGATGGTCACGTGATCAGAAGCAACTGCATTTCATCCCGGAGCAACACCGGGGATTCGTGGGCCTCGTCCGACCCGGTTGAGTTCGGATTCAAGCTTGTTTCGAGCTTGCTAGAGTTTGCGACAGACCTTTTACTTTGACCGGCAACCAATTCGGCGAGGGAATATGATCATCTACGCAATCTGCCTGGTCGTTGGACTTCTCTTCACACTTATCAGTGCTGTGGCCGGACATCTGTTCGGCGGGCACGACGGCGGCGACGTCGGCACAGGCGGCCACGCGGAAGCGGGCTTTGACAACACCGGACTGCCGGGAATTTCCTTTTTCAGTCCGACGGTGCTTGCGAGTTTCGTCACGGCGTTCGGTGCATTTGGTTTGATCTTCAGCCGCATCAACGCAACCTCCAGTCCGTGGTTGAGCGCACCGCTCGCACTGGCGGGCGGAGGCGTCGTGGCCAGCGGCGTTTTTTGGATGTTCAACTCGATGTTCAAGAAGACCCAAAGCTCGAGCGAATCGCGAGTGGCCACGCTCGTCGGCCAGACGGCCTCCATCGTGACTCCAATCCCGGAAAACGGTGTGGGCGAAATCGCCTACGTGCAGGGCGGCTCGCGTTACACAGCGCCGGCGCGCACCGAAAGCGGCAAACCCATCGGCGCGGGCAAGGCCGTCAAGATTTCGCGCATCGTCGGAACGCAATTTTACGTGGAAGCAATCAACTGACCCGTTCACAACTCGAAACCATCAACCATCAACTGATCATGAACCTCACTCCACTCCTCGCTGCCGCGCCCGGTGATCTGCCGTGGCTCACCATCGTCTTCGGCGTCGGCGCGCTGTTCATCGTGTTCTTCATCTTTGCCGGCATCTGGGCGAGCCGCTACACGAAGGTCGGCCCCAACCAGGTGCTCGTCATCTCGGGCCGCAAACATCGCATCACCGATCCGGACGGCAACGCGCGCGATGTCGGCTTCCGCGTCGTCAAGGGCGGCGGCGTGTTCGTGTGGCCCGTGTTCGAAAAGGTGGACGTGCTCTCGCTCGAACTGCTGACGATTGACGTGCAAACGCCCGAAGTCTATACGAGCAAAGGCGTGCCGGTGAAAGTGGACGGCGTGGCGCAAACCAAAGTCAAAGGCGACGACGTTTCCATAGCCACCGCTGCCGAGCAATTCCTCAGCAAGGGCACGGAAGAAATCAAAAACATCGCCATGCAAACGCTCGAAGGCCATTTGCGCGCGATTCTCGGGACGATGACTGTCGAGGAAATTTATCAGAACCGCGACGCCTTTGCCTCCAAGGTGCAGGAAGTGGCCGCCGGCGACATGGCGAACATGGGCCTCACCATCATCAGCTTCACCATCCGCGACATCCGCGATTCACAAGGCTACCTCGATGCGCTCGGCAAACCGCGCATCGCACAGGTGAAACGCGACGCACAGATCGCCCAGGCCGAGGCCGACCGAGACGCGATGATCAAATCTTCGCAAGCCACGCAAGCCGGACAGGAAGCCAAATTTGCCGCCGACACAAAGATCGCCGAGTCGCAGCGCGATTATCAGAGCAACGTGGCGCAATACCAGGCAGCGGTGAACCAGAAGAAAGCCGAGGCTGACCTCGCCTATGATTTGCAGAAATACAAGACCGGCCAGCTTGTGAAAGCGGAGGAGGTGCAGGTCGAGATCGTCGCCAAACAGAAACAGATCGAGTTGCAACAACAGGAAATTCTCCGCAAACAACGCGAACTCGAGGCGAACGTCCAGAAACCCGCCGATGCCGAGCGCTACAAAGTCGAGGCGCTGGCGAACGCGAAAAAATTCCAGTTGGAGACCGAAGCCGCCGGTGCCGCCGCCGCCGCCAAGCAACAGGGCTTTGCCAATGCCGACGTGCAGAAAGCCACCGGTCTCGCCGAAGCCGAGGCGAACAAAGCGCGCGGTCTCGCCCAGGCCGCCATCATCGAGGCGCAAGGCAAGGCCAACGCCGAAGCCACGCGACTCAAGGCCGAGGCGTTCCAGAAATACAACGAAGCCGCCGTCATCGAATTGCTCGTCAAAGTTCTCCCTGAACTCGCGGGCAAGATCGCCGAACCTTTGAGCAAGACGGAAAAGATGGTCATCATCAACTCCGGCAGCGGCCCGGGCGGTGGCGCGAGCAAATTGACCAGCGACGTGACCCAAATCATCGCCCAGCTCCCGCCCGTGCTGGAAAGCTTGACCGGCGTGAAATTCGAGAAGTTGTTGCAA
>CAZFNB010000332.1:0-4024 GCA_964520235.1 uncultured Bifidobacterium sp.
GTTCTACCAGCCGGGAGGAGCGGAGATCTCCATCCGGCCCTTCCCACCGGCCCCGAACTACCTTGTGGCCATCAGTTACTTGAAGACACCCACCAAGCTCACCTTCAACGTGGCCGATCTAGACCCTCCTCCCGGAGCCTTCATAGAGTTCCCTGCCTCGATGACCGACCTCATCACCGCGCGGATGATGGGATACATCTCCGAGCAGCAGGGCGACGGTACGAACCTGTGGGGTACGAGCGGCTATGACATGAACCAGTTCCTGCAAGCCTTCGCATGAGACTGCTGGATATCCGGAACGAACTCAAGGTCACGCTCGATTTTGGAGAGAGAGAATTCCGCCTGACCGTGCGTGACGATGGCGACGGATTTGATCCCTCCAAACCACCTCCCAGCACGGGAGGCTTCGGACTGGTCGGGATGCGGGAGCGCGCGGCGGAATTGAAAGGCGAGCTGCACATCCGCAGCAAACCCGATGAAGGAACGGAAATTTTGCTGACAGTCCCCTTGTCCGGCGAATGATTGCAAATTACCCGATTGGGTGGATGGCAGCGCGAAAGCAGTGAAGCTATTCTGACCGTGAAAAAGTTGAAAAAAATCAGTCCCATTCGAGTCATGCTGGTGGACGACCATCCCGCGTTCCGCAAAGGCATGGCTGCGCTCATCGAAAGCGAACCGGGATTGGAGGTCGTCGCCCAGACCGGCGACGGTTGCGACGCGCTCAATCTTTACCGTCAGAAGAAACCGGACGTGGTATTGATGGATCTGCGGCTGCCGGGCATGGGCGGCGTCGAGACCACCATGGCCATCCGCAAGGAATTTCCCGAGGCCCGTGTCATCGTACTCACCACATTCGACACCGACGAGGACATTTACCGCGCGGTGCAATCAGGCGCGAAATCTTATCTCCTCAAGGAAACGCCCGAGGATGAACTGGCTGCGACCATCCGCGCCGTTCACGCCGGCGAAACTGCGCTGCCGCCCAAAGTGGCCCAACGCGTCGCCGACCGCCAGAAACGCGCTGATCTCTCGCCGCGCGAAATGGAAGTGCTCCGCCTCCTGATCAAAGGCCGCAGCAACAAGGAAATCGGCAACTCGCTTTTCCTGTCCGAAGACACCGTCAAGGCGCACCTCAAAACCCTTTTCGTAAAGCTCAAGGTTCAGGACCGCACCGAAGCCGCCATCAGCGCCATCCGCCTCGGTATCGTACATCTTGAATGACCGGGCTTCTCCCGAACTCGCTTCACCGGTTCAGCCCGCCTCCCATCCTTTCGTCACGGATAGACCAGCCGAAAGAAAACATTCGATCGTTCTGCTTCCACCGGCAGTGTTGAAAGGTTGGTCAGAGGCGATCCGGGGAACGTGAACCATGCGTTTGTTGCGTCCAGACCGGCGGCGTTCGTCTCCAATCGCCAGCCGACGTGGCTCGCGGGCCATGAGAGCGTGAGCGCGTTGCTGCTCACACTGTAATTCAGATTCGTCGGCGTCGTCGAAACGGTCGCCACCACACTCAACACGCCGCTCGCGGGATTGAAGTTCCACGCCAGCCCGCTGCCAAGTGATGGGAGATTCGTGGCCGAAAAACTTCCTGAAACCGAGCTGGGATTGAAAATCTGGAAGCTGTCGTTTGCCGCCAGGGTGCCCGAGAGATTCGTCACCGTCAGTGAGCCGCCATAATTCAACGCGCCGACCACGCGCAACTGGTCGTTGGTGTTCGCGGATTTGTTGATCTCGATGCGCGTGGCACTTCCCGCCTGCAACGTGACCGCGTTGTTCACCGTGAGCCTGCCGACGCCCGCCGCTCCCGGCGACATCGTGCCGCCGGACTGCACCGTGACTGTACCTGCAAGCGTGCCGATGCCGCCGAGCGTAGCGGTGCTGGCGACGGTGACGGGCGTGATGGCCAGCGAACCATTCACGAGCATCGTGCCGCCGCTGACCGTGGTGGTGTTGGTGTAAGTGTTCGCACCCGCAAGCGTGAGCGTGCCCGTGCCGGATTTGGTCAGGCTGATGGGTGCTCCGTTGGTGGAATTGAGGATGGGGCCGTTCAGCAGATGATGGCCGTTGCCCGTGAAGTTGTAGGTGCGTCCGCCGGTGAGCGAGCCGATGTACTGATGTGTGCCGTTGAAGATCAACTGGCCTGCATCCGACTGGATCGGGAGCGTGTTGCCGCCGGAGTTGAGCGCGATGAATCCAGTGATGGTGTTCGTGCCCGCGACGTTCTGGATGGCGGCCGTGGCGTTGTTGCGGCAGTTGACGTTGACTCCCTTGGAAATGGTCAGGCCGCCCGCCGAGCCGTCGAGTTGCAGCGTTGAACTGCCGGAGTTGTTGTTGCGGATGTAAACCGGCGACTGCGCGTTGGCGAGCGTCTGGTTGTTGACGATGCGGACGATGCCGTCGCTGGATGTGGTGCTGGACGAATCCACATAGAGCGCGCCGCGAAACGTGCTGCTGGTGTTGCTGAAAATGAGCGTGCCGCCGCCGGTCTTGATGAGCGCGCCGCCGAGGTAGCTGGCTGACATCACTGGCGTGGAGACGTTGCCGAGCGTGAGCGTGGTGCCGGCGGACACGTTGAACGTACCGCCGCCGCGTTCGAGCAGGAAGCCGCGCGTGGCGTCGTTCAACGTCATTGTGGCCGTGGTGGCGAGCGAGCCGCGATGCAACGTGACGTGGTTTGATGTGAAAGAAGACGGCGCGACGCCGAATGCCGCCGGTGAACTGATCTGGATGCCGCCAGGTGCGCCGTTGCCGACGATCCATCTGCCGGTGAACGCGCTGTTGTTACCCGAGATGGTGGTCGTGTTGCCGAGGAACTCCATCGTGCCCGCGCCATTGAGTCCGGCGGAGAGTGTGTTGACGCCGTTCACGCCATTGATGACACCGCCGTTGGTCGAAACCGCAATGGTACCTGCGATGGTGAATGTGCCCGAACCGGCGTGAGCGATCGTGCCGCCGTCCAGTGTGAGATTGTTCATGGTGATGGTGGCGCTGGACGTGCCTTTGAAGAGCAGGTTGCCGCCGGTGATCTTGAGCGAGCTGCCGCCAAACGTGAACGAACCCGCCGAGGCCGGAGTGCGGAGCGAGAGGTTCAACGTCTCATAACTTTGCGCGCCGTTGGGGGACGCGCCGTTGTTCCACTGTCCGGCGGCGTTGAACGAACTCGCACCGGCGGCATCGCTGTTGGTGAGCAGCACGGTGGCGGTCGGGAAAAAATTCGGGCCAAGCAGGAAATGAGCGAGCAATTGTTCGCGGGGCAGGGCGACGTCACTGATGCGGACTTCGTGATAGTCGTTGTTCGCGTTGCTGTCCGTGCTCCACATCGAACGACCGAGCCAGTTGTTCACGTCCTCGATGTCGGCAAGGTGGAAGTTCACGTCGAGAAACGCGATGGGGTCGCCGTCACGATACCATTGCCAGCGTCCACCCGCCGCGCCGTAACTGCCCGCGCCATGTGTGAACGTGATGGCGTAGTGATGCGGCACACCAGCGGTGGTGGCGAGGCCGGAATCCAGCGTGACGGCGGTGCCCGCGTCAAGCCGCGCCTCAAATCGCTGCGAGCCGAGGCTCGTGCCTGTGGCGGCGCTCAACATGATGTTGTCCGAGGAAGACGTGGCGCCGGGCGCAACCGAGCCGGGCGTGCCGGTGTATTCGCCAGCCGCGCCGAGGCCGTCGCCCGCTTGCACAGGGCGGCCAAAGTCGCAAAGGCGCGCCCAGTTCGGCGCGGAGAGCGGCGTGGCCCAGATTTCGATGGTGATGCTCGAGCGGGAGGAAATGATTCCGTTCGGCAGATCAATGTAGGCGGACATCGAGTTGACGGCGACGTTGCCGGTCGTGCCGCCCGGTGTGCGAAGGGCGCGTCCGGTGAACGTGCCGTTGATGCCGCGCACAACGGCAGGCGCAGCGGTGACGAGATCGGAGACAGTCGTGCCCGCCGGAGCGCTGCCGGGCGCGTTTGTGAAGCACCAGCGCAGGACGACATTGTTAAAGTTCGGCCCGGAGACGATCCGCGCGGCGGCGTCCGCCT
>CAZFNB010000333.1:0-4012 GCA_964520235.1 uncultured Bifidobacterium sp.
GGTTCGCCCCAAGCTGGCCGTTGTTGAAAATGTTTTGTACTTCGCCCGGCGTCAGCGCGCGTCGCCACACCGCGAAGTCATCCACCGCGCCGTAAAAATAATTTCCGCCGGTTGGTCCTTCGCGTCCCATCGCCGCGACCTGCCCGGTCTTCACGTTCGCCGTCAAACCCGTTCCCGGCGTGGAATCGTTGCCGGTGTGCGTGTCCATCACCGCGCCGTTCAGATAAATCCTGGCCGTGCCTGCGCTGCCTGCGCCGCCGTCATACACCGCAGCAATGTGAAGCCACTGGCCGGTTTGCAAAAACACAGCCGGGACGCCAGGTCGCGCCGCGTGTGCATTTGCGTCCGTGATCTTGAAGCGCAGTTCGTTGTTCGCTTTGTCGAGATAGAGCACGTAACAGTCGGTCGTGGAGTCGAAGATTGCGCCGAAGCTCGTTGCAAGCTGCGCGGGGAGTTGATCCAGTCGCAACCAGGCAGAGATGGAAACTGCGTTGGTGTTAATATTGAAATTCGAGTTGCTCGGGATGTTCACATAGGCGTTCAAGCCGGTGAGTTGCAGGCTGCCGGTGAATTTCGCCGTGCCGCCACTCAACCAATGCGACAACCCGTCGCCGCGAACGATCGTGGCGTGATTGGTGGATTTGCTGTCCGCGACATTTGTGGCAAACGCATTCGCAAGCCCGTCATCCATTTTCCAGTAAGACACGAGCCGGTCACTTAGATAAGTCGTTGCTGGCGGCGGATTGTTCGTCCCGTTGATCGCCGGCGGCACGCCACGCACCGCCCACGGATCGTCGGAAACGATTCCGTCCACGCCCATCGCGATGAAGTTGGTGATCTCGGCGGCGTTATTGATTGTCCATACGAACAACTGCAAACCCATGCTGTGCGCGAGGTTCACTTCGTTCGTGGAAACATTCGCGCCCGTCCACGAAACCATCCGCGCGCCGGCGTTGGTGATGGAGATGAGGCTCGCGGACGTCAACGTGCCGCTGCCGAGCGCGCAAAGTTTCAGGTTCGGTTCAAGCGCGTGAACCTGTGAAAGAAAATTCCAATCGAACGATTGAAAGATGATGTTCGTGACGACGTTCAGCCGTTGGAACTCCGCCACGTAAGCGGCCGCGCCGCCTGCCTTGGCTTCGATGAACGGGATCGCAAACGGAAGCGTGTTCGTGATCATCTCCTCCATCGTCGGGATGCGTTGCCCGGTGTATTGCGGCGCGAACCACGAACCCGCATCGAGCAGTTTTAGTTGCGAGAGAGTTTGCGATGCGATTGCTCCCGTGCCGTCCGTGGTGCGATCCACTGTGAGGTCGTGCATGATGACGAATTTGCCGTCGCTCGTGATCTGCGCGTCGGTTTCCATCAGGTCGGTGACGGGGCGAGAGTTTGTAAACGCGGCGATGGTGTTCTCCGGCGCATACAACGCCCCGCCTCGATGCGAAATGCTCAAGACCGCCGCGCCACAAGTCGCCAGCATCGCGAAAAGGAGCGAAGCGCAAAGCGACCAGATGTGGATTTTGGTTCGAGGCACGCTCAATTCTTAACGCACTAAGATGTTGAGGTCAAAATCAATCTCGGTTAATCCTTAAAACATGAACCCAAACCGCGCGACGAACGGACACTTGATCTCACACAAATCAAAAAGTGGTTGCAGTGTCGTCGCTTGGAGGAATTGGAAACCGGTTCTGGTCTCACTGGTGATTTGTCTGTCCGTCATTCTCGCCGGTTGCGCCACCAAGTCCGCGAGCCGATGGCAGTTGGTCTGGCAGGATGAGTTCAACGGAACACAGGTTGATTTGAACAAGTGGGAGTTCGAGATCAACGCCTGGGGCGGCGGCAACAACGAGTTGCAATACTACATCACGAACAACGCGAGTGTTCACGACGGCTGCTTATTCATCGAGGGACGTCGTGAAAATTACGCCGGGCAGGAAGGCACGCGCGAGTTCACTTCGTCGCGGATGCGAACAAAGAATCGCGGCGATTGGAAGTATGGCCGGTTCGAGATGCGCGCAAAATTGCCGACTGGCAGGGGGTTTTGGCCTGCTTTCTGGATGTTACCGACGGACAATGTCTATGGCGGCTGGCCGCACAGTGGTGAGATTGACATCATGGAAGTGCTGGGCCACAAGCCAGCCGAACTCCACGGCACGTTGCATTTCGCCGACACGAATCGTCACCACATGTATCGCGGCACGAACACAACGCTGACCGCTGGCACATTCACGGATTCGTTTCATGTGTTCGCGGTGGAGTGGGAGGCAGATTCGATCAAGTGGTTTCTCGACGGACGACTTTACCAAACGCAAACGAACTGGACTTCGGGCACAAATAATTTTCCCGCGCCGTTCGATCAGCGGTTTCACATAATACTGAACCTCGCCATTGGCGGTCACTGGCCGGGCGCTCCTGACGCTGCGACAAAGTTTCCTCAAGCGATGATCGTGGACCACGTCCGTGTCTATCAACGCAGATAGCGGCTGCTTCGAACTGCGCCAGAAATCCATTTCTTGACGCACTAAGTCGTTTGTCAGAATCTCGAAACATGCCTACCGCGTTAAACATTTTTTTTGTCGCGCCCTTTTGCGTTGCTCCGCTTTTGTTCGCCGCGAGTCTCGGCGCACAGACAAACCAACCGACGGGTTTGTCAGTTGAGCAGATCATCCAATTGAAGCGTCCTCTGGTGATTGGACATCGCGGTTACAACCAGATCGCGCCCGAGAACACCCTGCCGTCATTCAAGCTCGCGAAGATGGCAGGCGCAGACATGGTTGAACTGGATTACTACCACGCCAAAGACGGAAAGCTCGTCGTCATCCACGATGAAACTCTTGATCGGACGACCGATGCCATCGCGCGTTGGAACGAAACCGGTGTTCACATCAAAGAAAAATCTGGCGACGCGCTCTGCTCACTCGACGCTGGCGCGTGGTTCGACAAAAAGAACGCTGGCTCAAACCTTCCACTCTATGCCGGAACGAAACTGCCGACGCTCGCCGAATCGCTCGACCTGATCCAAGACGGCAACATGACGCTCATCCATCACAAGGAAGGTGACGCTGCGACGTGCTTGAAATTGTTGCGAGAGAAAAACCTCATCAACAAAGTCGTCGTGCAATCGTTCGAGTGGGATTATCTCCGCGACTTCCACAAACAAGAGCCGAAGCAGATCCTCGGCGCGCTCGGTCCGCTTTGGGGACGCAACGGCAAACAACTCAGCGATGCGGAAAAGGTTTTGGACAAGTCTTGGGTGGACGAAGTCAAATCCATCGGTGCAAGTATCGCGGTCTGGAACAACCAAGTCACGAAGGAGTCAGTGGACTACGCGCACCGGCAGGGATTGAAAGTCTGGTGCTACACCATCAACGACCCAGAAACGGCAAATCGGCTGCTGGACGCGGGGATTGATGGCATCATCACAGATAACACCTCGATCATGTGGCGGACATTTGCGATACGCTCAATCTCAAAGCAAAGCCCTTGAAGTCCAAGAAGGTTTCTGATTTTGGCAATGAAATCGGTTCAGGTGATTTGACAGGGATCCCATCATCGAACAAGTCCCGCGATGTTTCATGAGGGCAAAGACGTGCAGGATTTGGCGACGTGGGGATCGAAAGCAGTCTCGGCTGTTACGAGTGTGAAGTTTTGCCTATACGATCAAACAGGCCATTGCGCCCTTAATGAGTTTCATCAACTCTGCGTGGGATTCCACGGCTTTGAGTTGCGGGAACTCGCGCTTCACGTTCTCAGGCGCGTGGATGAGGAAACCCACGTTTGCTTCCAGCAGCATGGCGGTGTCGTTGTAGGAATCGCCCGCCGAGATGACGTGGTAGTTGAGCGACTTGAGCGCGGCGACCGATTTTTTCTTCTGGTTCTCCTGTCGCAACTGGTAGCCGGCGATGCGGTCGTTCTCGACGATGAGCCGATGGCAGAAGAGCGTGGGCCAGTTGAGTTGCCGCATCAATGGCTGGGCGAATTGCTCGAACGTGTCCGAGAGGATGATGACCTG
>CAZFNB010000334.1:0-4010 GCA_964520235.1 uncultured Bifidobacterium sp.
GCCACGATTCTTGGAGAACATCGAACTGGATAAGCCTGTCCCTGCCGCGTGATGTGATTTTCACCGCCGTCAGACAGCAGCCATTCACCGCCACGCTTGCGCCGGACTTGAGTCCGCGTCCAATGGTTCGCGCGCAAACGACAAGCTGGATGGATTTCGCTGATGGCGTGATGCGTTCGACCCTGCCAGCCTCTTCAACAATTCCCGTGAACATGCTGCCACCTTAGAATCGCTCCATGCCCGCGTCGAGCCGCCTTTTGGCAACCACCGACCGGTTATTGTGTGAGTCCGGTCGTTTTGGGCGAAATCATTTTGCCATGTTCTCTGCCGGGGTCGGATCAATCGCCTTCAACGCCTTCAATGACGCGGTGCGGATTTCATCGGCAGACGCATCCGTTTTGCCGGCGATCTGATTCAGATATTCCCGGATGGCGGGTGCGGCGGAAACGGCGTTGGTGCCCATGTCAGCGAATGTTTTCAACATTTCGGGTTTCTCAGTGTCGCTCCAGGTTGGATAATGATTCACAAGCACGGGCAGCGTGTTCACTGCATCACCGTCAATCCGCCAAAGCGCAATGGCGGACAAAACCATGAAACGCGGTTGATCACCCTGAAGAAGCGTTTTCAACGTGGAAACCGCTTCACGGGCAGGCGGGCCGATTTTTCCCAACGCACAGATGGCTGCGTCCCGGACGGTCGCCCGTTTCCCGTCCGTGCCAAGATCGGTGTCGTTGAGTGCTGCGTGCATCAAACCGGGAACCGCTTCCACTGATGCCGCTCCCATCTCTCCCAGACCATTTGCCGAGTGCATTCGCACCGATGCATCTCCATCTTCCAGCGTTTTTGTCAGGTTTGGAACGACCAGCCTTGGATTCAATTTAAGTTCAGCCAACGCCCATGTCGCCGTGGCGCGCACTTCTTGTCTTGGACTTCGCAGCGCCTCGATCAACAACGGCGCGCAGTCCGGCCCGATGGCTTTCAACGCCTGCACAGCGACGGGTTGATACTGATCGAACGGAACGGTGGCAGCCTCGGAAGATTTTGGCTTCAAGCCTGAGGGCATCCGGTTCCACGCGGCACGCTTGATTCTACGCCAGCGCGAATCCACCTCGCCCAATTCGCGCAACAAAAACGGCACGGCTTTCACGCCCATGTTTTTGAAGGCGTCAATGACATCGGCCTCCGGCGATTTCCGCTGCTTCATGTCACGCGCCCATTCCTGCGCCGACCTGCCTTCAAACGATGGCCCGCCGGAGAAGAACCATAACCCGGGCGCGATCAACAGCACGCAGACGGAAAGCGAAAGAAAGATGAGGCGGCGACGTTTGTTCATCGGGTGCTGTTATTTTTTCACGCGCGCTGTCAGCAACAAATCACCGCCGAGTTTGCGCCACTCGATATTTCCAAGCTGGATCACGTCGTCCAAACTTTTCGCCCCCCCGCCAGCCACGGCTTTGCGCGAATCATGTCCGCCGAGAATTTTTGGCGCGTAAAAGAACGCCACGCGATGCGCCAGCCGGCCCAGCAAAAATGAGGCGTTCACCTCCCCCCCGCCTTCAACCAGCAGGCTGGTGACATTTTGAGCGCCAAGTTTTTTGAGAAGCCAGCGCAAATCAATCCGCGTCCTTCCCGGAGCGACAAGCACGTTGGTGCGCCGCGACAGTTCATTCACACGTTTTCGCGGTGCATCCCGGCCAACCACGATTGTTGTCAGCGCTGCAAACTCGTCGCTGACAACCCTGGCTTTCAGAGGTGTGCGCGCCATCGAATCCAAAACAACGCGCCGCAACCGGTTCTCCTGATGTTTCGCAACCGGCCCGTGCCCCCTGAATGTCAGTGATGGATTGTCCGCCAGGATCGTGTTGACGCCTACGAGGATCGCATCGCTCCCTTGCCGCATTTTCATCGCGAACGCACGCGATTTTTCACCCGTGATCCATTTCGACTCGCCATTGGCAGTGGCGATCTTTCCATCAAGCGTCATCGCGGCCTTGACCGTGACGAACGGCCCGCGATCTACGATCCAGTGATTGAACACCTCGTTCAAATCCGCGCACTCATCCGCCAGGGCTGGAAGAGCAGTGACGGCGATTTTTGCGCGCTTCAAAATCCCCAAGCCCCTGCCCGCGTGATTCGGATTCGGATCAACCGTTCCAATCACAACACGCTTGATGCCTGCCGTAATGATGGCATCCGTGCAAGGCGGCGTACGCCCATGAGTGCAGCATGGTTCGAGTGTCACAAAAAGCGTCGCACCTCGGGCATTGTGTCCGCCTCTTTTTGCATCAACGAGTGCCTCGATTTCCGCGTGCGGCCCGCCCGCACGACGATGCCAACCACGCCCGATGATTTTTCCACCTTTCACCAACACCGCGCCGACCATCGGATTTGGCGATGTTGCGCCGTAGCCGCGACGGGCGAGTCGCAGCGCGAGCCGCATGAAACCGGTGTCAGTCATCAACGCGAGCGTAGTGGCTGGTCTGCGGACGCTCAAACTCAAAGCATGGAATGTTGTTTCCTGGCCTGGGCTTGGGGTCGTTTGGAATAAAAGACCTTCCAGAGCACCAGTCCATGGGCGGGTGCGTTCATGCCTGCCACGCGACGATCCCGGTGCGCGAGCATCGTCCTGACCTCCGACGCCGGAAACCTTCCATAACCGATCTGCACCAGCGTGCCTACGATGCCGCGACACATCTTGTAGAGAAAACCATCGCCTTCGATGATGAACGTCACAAGCGGGCCGTTGCGCTTGATCTCGCACCGTGTCAACCGTCGCACGGCGTCTTCAAGCTCGTCGCCGCGATTCGCCGTGAACGATCGAAAGTCGTGTTTGCCTACAAACATTCTGGCCGCCGCCCGCATGGTGTCGAAGTCCAGCCCGCGCGGAACCTGCCATGCGGTGAACCGGATCAACGGGTTCATGGCTGGATGATTCCAAACAAAATAGCGGTACTGTTTGCCCGCCGCGTCAAACCGCGCATGGAAACCTTTTGGCGCGCGGGCGGCTGCAAGCACCCGGATGTCCTCCGGCAATCCGGCGTTGATGGCGAGGGCCAGCCGGCGTACCGGCATCTTGAATTCCGCGCGTGGAAGTTCAAAGTGCGCCACCATGCCCAGCGCGTGAACACCCGTATCCGTGCGGCTGGAGCTGTGCAGACGCGGTTTGCTCGGGAACAATTTCGCCAGCGCGCCCTCGATTTTTTCCTGTACGCCCGTGCCGATCTTTTGTACCTGCCAGCCTTGGTACGCTGCGCCGTCGTAGGCGATGGTGAGCTTGAATTTCAACGAATCGGACATTTTTGAGTCACAGATGAAACATGGATTAAACGCGGATTCAAAGACAGGAATTCAAAAATGAAAGTCCGCGATTCAACTTCCTTGCAACGAATCCAGATGGCTTTGTAACAAGATCGCCGCCGCCGTCTTGTCCACCTTCTCTTTGCGTTTGTCACGGCGGACATTGCCTTGGATCAAAAACTTTTGCGCCTGCACCGTCGTCAACCGTTCGTCCAGTGTCTTGACGGGAACTGCAACCGCGTCCTTCAACACCGCCACGAATTCCTGCACTTTCAGCGCCGCCGGGCCGTAACTGCCGTCCATGTTGCGCGGCATTCCGATAAGGATGAGTTCAATCTCCTTCTCCCGGAGAATTTCCCGAAGACGCGCCAAAAAATCCGCGAACGGTTCGGCGGGGATGTATTCGAGTGGCGACGCGATCATCTTCATTTCATCGCTCACGGCGACGCCGATGCGCCGTGTTCCGTGATCAAGGGCAAGGATACGCATTTGGTTTCTTTCAGCGGACAAGTTGCACAGGCCAACACTACCGGATTGGAAACGAAAGTCGAGAAGGCGCGAATGAACCTTGGCGTGTCGTTGTTTCGTCCATCAAGTGAGCCTTGTTTCTTTGCGCTTCATTCACGACTATTGCGCCAGCACTCCAACACACCAGACCAGACATGAAGTCTCCATTTCAAAACCGTCGCAACTTTCTCAAAACCTCTGTCCTC
>CAZFNB010000335.1:0-4009 GCA_964520235.1 uncultured Bifidobacterium sp.
CCACCACGAGATCAATCAGGATGAACGGCACGAAGAGCAGGAAACCCATCTGAAACGCCGTGCGCAGTTCGCTGATGATGAAACCGGGAATCACCACCTTGAGCGGAAGTTTGTCCGGCGAAGTCGGCGGCAGCTTCGCGATCGCCACGAACAATTCCACGTCTTTCGGGCGTGCCTGCTTGAGCATGAAATTGCGGATGGGCTTCGCCGCTTCATCGAGAGCCTGCTGCGAATTGATCTGCTTGGCCATGTATGGTTGAAGCGCATGCTCATCAATCTGCGACCAGACCGGCTGCATGATGAAGTACGTGAGGAACAGCGAGAGTCCGATGATGATCTGGTTCGCGGGTGTGCCTTGCAGCGACAACGCCGAGCGCACGAAAGACAGCACGATGACGATGCGCGTGAAACACGTCATCAGCAGGATGATCGAAGGCGCGAGCGACAACAGCGTGATGAGGAACAACACCTTGATGGCCACGTCCACGTCCTGCGGTTGCTGCGCGGCCTCCACGCCCAGGTTAAGCTTGAGCGGCATAAAGCCCGCACTGAAACCGGTTGGCGCGTTCGTGGGCGTGAACGTCAGCGGCGTCGCTGCGACAGCGTTGGTCTGGGCGTTGGCGGAAGCCGCCCAGCACAGCAACAGCACCACCAGCACAAGCCACCAACCCCAGGTGCGACCGCGCGAGGCAGAATGATGTTGTCTTGAAAGAGAGCGGTTCATTTGCGGTGCAGCGCCATCCTCAACGCGTCGGCAAAGCCGGGTTTGTGGCCGTTGCCCGTGTTCAGCGTCACTTCCGGCACCAAGCCGGCATCCGGCAATGTGGCCAGCATCGTGATTCCCGCCGGTGATGATGCGACCAGCATCCGTTGCTGTTCGTAACCCACCACGTAAAGCGCGTGCCGTTGGCCGAGTGATTTCACCTCCAGCACATCGAGCTTGGGCGAGCGGCCTTTGTTCACGAATGTGCGCTGCCAGTTGCGAAACAACCAAAGCCCGCCGAAGAATACGGCAAAGACCAGCGCCAGCGCCCCAAGCACGCGAAACAGCGAGAACATCGCTGAAGTCGCATCCGGCAGATCGTGAGAGACTGTTGCCGCCGCAAGATTTGTCTGGGCCAGAACCGTTGGTGAAATGAAAAGCAGCGCGAGCGCCCCCGATTTCAAGGCGGCGCGAGCGCCACGACAAAAAGCCCGGTGCGCACCTGGCTTCCGTCCATTGAAGTGTGCGTTCATGATGAAATTCACTGACGCACCCCGTTTAGCAACGCCGATACCACAGCGGAAAACCCATGAAATTCAGGGCTTTTTGCGAATCAATGAAAAGCAAATCGGAAAGAATTGCCGGGAACGAAGCCCTGGCCCGGCAAAAAAGTTCTGGTTTACGTTTTCCAGGAAGCAACCGCCGAACAGCACTCCCGTACAATCTTGAGCCTTGTGGCGGACAAGTGCTGTTGAAATCAGGCAGGCTGTGCTGCCTTGGCAGGAGCGGTTTCAGTGACAGGTCCGGCGAGTTCCGTGATGCGGATGGCGAGACGGTTTTCGACGACGACAACTTCTCCGCGTGCGATGAGTTTGTTGCCGGCACGCAGTTCCACGGGTGTGCCGGGCGCTTTGTCCAGTTGCACCACGGATCCAGGCGCAAGCTGGAGAATCTCGCGCATCGGCAGATGACACGAGCCAAGCTCCGCAGTGAGATTCACGGGCACATCAAGCACGATGTCGAGATTCGCAGGATATTCAGCGGCAGTATTCATGTTTCCATCATTCCCTAAACTTTCAAAACCCGTATGACTTCCACGGCCCACTTGTCATCGCACTGACCGAGACGACCGGTAAAGCGCGTGGTGTTGCCGAGACGCAACTGCACATCGCCCACGGACTCCGCAGGCAGATCAATCAGGTCTCCCACCTTGAGCCTGGGCAGGTCGCGTGCGGTGAGTCGCGGACCGGACATTTGTGCCGTGATGGTTGCGCGAACATCGTCATAGGCGGCGTTCCAGACACCGGCCTTTGCTGGTGCAACAGCCGCAGACACGGCGTCGGCGGGCGGCTTGAGTTCCGAGCGGAGTTTTTCGAGCATCGGATCGAACGTGCTGAACGGAATCGCGAGCTGCGCCTTGGAACAAAATTCGCCGATGTGAAGATTCAACGTGGTCAGCAGCATCGGTGCTTCAGCAGGCGAGGTCTGGAGATATTTCGAGTCCGTCTCGTGCCCGAGCAACATCGGTTTGAGCGGCTTCCCGATGTTCCAGTGCTCGCACCAACCCTGCACGAGCAATTGCACGAACAGGTCGAAAAGTGCGACCTCAATCTCGGTCAACTCACGATCCGCAGCCTCGGGTTGCCCTGCCCCGCCCATGAGCCGGTTTGTGATTGCGAGAGCAAAAGACTGGGGAATTTGCAACAGACCGATGCCGCGCAACGGTTCGATCTTGAACATCGTGAAATGAGTCAACCCGGTGTGACTCGTGGCGAACTGCCGGAATGACGGTGTTTGAAGCGATGCCAGCGAGATGTCGAACTCGGCCCGAAACAGCGTGGCGAAGCGACGGCTCAGGACGAGGAGGATTTCGTTGTAATCCGCCGTGACACGGCGCAACTCGGGATCGTTCAATAAAAGGCGCGCGGGAAATTCATAGGGCTTCAATTCGGACACAGACATCGTCGCCGGAGCGGGCGACGGGCTGGTGCTGCCGGTCACAGCGGGTGCCGTGGCGGCGGTTTCCGTCGAAGCCGGTTTGTTTTCCTCGGACTCCATGATGGCTCACTGGATGGCGAACTCGGTGAAATAGATTTCCTTGACCATGCCGTCACCGATGACGCTGTTGAACGCGGAAATCAGTTCTGTACGGATGAGATTCCGAGCACCGGGCTTGTCAATATCCGCGATGGTCTTGTTGGCCAGGACGCTGGCAGCCACATCGCGCAACTGCGCGTCGGATTTCTCAACGACTTCCTTGAGCGCGGGATTTGTGCCGACGATCGTGATGTTGGCGAGCAGGTAACGGGTGCCGAGCGTGCCGGAAACATTGACAATTACCTTTCCGGTGAGCGGCACCAAAAGTTTCCCGCCTTTACCGCCGTGGCCGCCTTTGGATTCGGAACTTGCGCCATGTTCACTCTTGGCACCGTGCTCCTCGGAGGCCGCAGCCTCACCGTGGCCGCCATCAGCGGCTTTGGCATCGGCCTTGACTCCATTGATCTTTGGAAGAAGCAGGAAGACTGTCATCACGTATGCCATGACGGGCATGAGCACGACGTTGAGGATGAGCGGCATCATGGCCTTTATGCCGCCGCCCGATGCTGCGGGTGCCGCGCCTTCGGCGGGTTTGGGTGCTTCGGCTTTCTTTTCAGACATAATCAGTTGTCAGTTGCGATGCGATTTAGCGCTTGAGGTTGACGAGTTCCTGGAGAATTTCGTCGCAGGTGGTGATGATGCGTGCACTGGCCTGAAATCCGCGTTGTGTGCTGATGAGCGCGGAGAATTCGTTGGCGAGATCCACGTTGGACAATTCGAGCGCGGCAGCTTGAATCTGGCCGAGGCCGTTTGTTCCGGGCGATTCCGGCAATGGCGCGGAACTTCCACCCAGCGGGCCGGCTGCACCGATGCCCGACCAAAGATTGTCACCCTCTTTCAACAGTGCCTGCGGATCATTGAATCGTTGTAACAACACCTGCCCGCGGACGTAGGCTGTGCCGTCAGACATGTGGACATTGATCTTTCCTTCCAGGTCAATGTGGAAGGTGGTCATGGACGCCGTGGAACTCGTCGTTGGCGGTCGCGCAATATCGTCAATCTGAATATCGCCACGTGAGATGAGATCAAGATTGTCAAAACCCTGAACGCGGAAGCCCTTGTTCGTGATCAAATAGCCGTTTTCATCGAGGCGAAAGTCACCCGCGCGCGTGGCGTATTCGTTGCCATTTGCGGGATCGCGCACGATGAAGAAACCATCGCCGGAAACAGACAGATCCGTCTCGATGCCCGTCGGCGTAAGAGCGCCCT
>CAZFNB010000336.1:0-4008 GCA_964520235.1 uncultured Bifidobacterium sp.
TTATTTCCCGTATTACTCGCGGCGGCTCGACGCGCGTGCGAACCACTTTGATTTTGTTCCCGGCTACCGCACCCGATACGGTGCGTATCTGCTGACGAGCTACAACTGGTTTCTCGATCAACGCGCCGATGGGGTCTTTCATCTCGACTACCGCACCAAACGCGGCCTGGCCGGCGGCGCGGATTTGAACCTGCATCTGGAGCGCTGGGGCGAGGCGACCTTCAAGTATTACTACCTGAACGACGAAGACCCCAACACCGTCAGCAACATCTTCAACCTGCCCCGCAACCGGCAGCGTTTCGAGTTCGGCTACAATGCGACACCGTGGACGAACTTGAATCTTAAATCCCGAGTCAGTTACGAGGGCGATGAGCGGGTATTGCGCGATTTCTTCGAAGGTGATTACCGCCACAGCCCGCAGGCCAGCACGTTCGTTGAAGTCAACAAACACTGGGACAATGTCAGCGTGGACGCGCTCGCCCAGCCGCGCTTGAACGAATTCTTTGAAACGGTCGAACGCCTGCCGGACGTGAAACTCACAGCGTTCCGACAACAGGTCGGCAACTCGTCGCTCTTCTATGAGAGTGAAAGCTCTGCGGGCTGGTTCCGCCGTCGTTTCGCCGAAACGAATGACGTGGCCACCGGTTTGAATTACGAGGCTGCCCGCGCCGACACGTATCATCAACTGACATTACCGCGCACGTACCTTGGCTGGCTCAACTTCACGCCGCGTGTTGGCGGGCGGTTTTCGTATTACAGCAACGACTCCGGCCCGGGCAGCACGAACAACGAAGTCCATCGCGGCATCCTCAACACCGGCGCTGAAGTCTCCTTTAAAGCCTCGCGCCTGTGGGCCAATGCGACGAACCGCTTCCTTGCCGTGGACGGCGTCCGCCACATCGTCGAGCCGTCGGTGAATTACGTTTATGTGCCGTCCCCTCAGCGCGGGCCGTCCGATGTGCCGCAGTTCGATTCAGAACTGCCGAGCCTGCGGCTGTTGCCGATCGAATATCCCGACTACAACGCAATTGACTCGATTGACAGCGAGAATGTGATGCGGTTCGGCCTGAGAAACAAACTCCAGACCAAGCGCGCCGGACAGGTCGAGAACCTTGTGTATTGGGACGTTTACACCGATTGGCGGCTGCGTCCTCGCGACGACCAGAAGACGTTTGCCGACCTGTACTCCGATCTCGTCTTCCGTCCGCGCTCGTGGCTCACGCTCGAATCCCAGACGCGTTACGACATTGATGGCGAACGCTGGCGCATGTCGTTCCACAACCTGACCATCCAGCCGAATGACACCTGGAGCTGGGGCATCGGCCACTGGTATCTGCGCGACGACCTGCGGGCCGTGCCGACCGCGCTGGGACAGGGCAACAATCTTTTCACCAGCACGATCTTCTATCGTCTGAGCGAGAACTGGGGTTTCCGCGCGAACCATCAGTTCGAGGCGCGCGACGGCACGCTCGAAGAACAGGGTTACACGGTGTATCGCGACATGCGAAGCTGGACTGCGGCCCTCACATTCCGCAAACGCGAAGGCCGCACTGAAAAGGACGATTACACCGTGGCATTCACCTTCTCATTGAAAGCCATGCCCAGATTCGGCGTCGGCGGCGACGCGGTGAAGCCGGCGCAGTTGCTGGGGTATTGACCTCAACGTTCCGTGAGTTGTTCACGGCAACACAACGACGCGATAAAACCTTTGCGGGCCGGAAATTGCATCGCTCGCACTCATCGTGCCGTTGGTGGCAATAGTCACGCTCCCAAGATCAAACCATGCCGGCAGCAAAAGGTTGGTGGTGTACTGCAATTGATAAGTTTGTTCAGCGACAGAACTCCAAGTAAGGAGAAGGTTGTTGTTAGTCAGCACGGGCGATTGGAGAATCGGCGACATTGGAACACTGATGCGGAAGACAGTTCCGTAGCCGTGAACACCACCAACGAATGTTGTTCCGTATAGCCGGCCATCATTTCCCTGCACCACTCCACCCATAGGACTTCTGGCCCCTTGGTTAATCGAAGAACTAAACGAATGTACCATTGACAGAGTACCGTTCGTGCGAAGACAGAAAATAGAGCCATCACCTATGCTGAAAGGGGCATTGTAGGTTGCTCCGCCTTCGCTTGAGGTTCCATAGAGGTTGCCGTCTTCCATGGCCATCAGTTTGCTATGGGGAGCAAATCCGTTAGTCCCGCCGAATTGAAGTATCATGGAAAAGTCTCCGTTTGTTGAGATGCGAAAAACAGTGCCGGCACCCGTGGCAAAAGGTGGAGGCGTTTGATAACCGTTCCCACCTAGGTATGTGGTTCCATAGAGATGTCCGTCCTGCGCTACACACAATGGGTGTATGGGGCGACTGCCATTGTAGCCATTGAACGTGTGGAGGTTGGTCAAATTACCGTCACGAGAGATGCGAAAGATTGTTCCATTGTTGCTTGCTCCACCGAACGCTGTCACTCCATAGAGATTTCCATCCATTCCCCAAGTCAATCCATAACCAGGATTCGAGCCGTCACTGCCACCAGTAAATGAGTGAAGCGTAATGATGTCACCGTTGGCTAACACCTTGAACACTGTACCGTATCCCGTTTGGGAATTCAGGCCGTTGTAGCCTATGCCACCATAGCTTGAGGTGCCATACAAGTTTCCAGCTTCATCCGCCACCAAGTCGCACCAGATTGCCGAGCCATTGGTCCCGGTAAATGTTGCAAAGGCGCTGATAACTCCGCTCTGGTTTAGCCGGACGATTGAACTCGGATAAGATCCACCAGATGCCGTGCAATAGTAGTTGCCGTCATTGTTTTGAACAAATGCCCCGAAAGGAGTAATTCCCGTGTTGGTCGTGAAATAAGCACTCACGTCAATGTTTCCGTTCGAGTCCATACGAAAAGCATTTCCGAAATAGTTTCCAGCCTGAGATCCGGCTTGCGTGGTTCCGTAAAACTTCTTGTCGCTTCCCAAGCACAAGCTTGCTGTCGGATTTAGTCCATTTGTCCCGTCAAATGAGACGAGCGTCGTGTAAACAGTTGCAGCATTTGCGTCAAATCCGACAACCCAACACGTCAGACAGATGATCAAAACTGGTTGAACACAGATGTTCATGGCTATTGATGATTGCTTTTCATTATATGACGGGCAATTTAGCAGCATGCACGCCAAGTCCTGATTTCAGCATCTCGGTCAAGCTGCTCTAACCGGCTCTGGTCACCAGTGAAGCCTGTGAAATTGAGAGCTTCCAAGCTGGTGGGTTTCGGCATCAAGCTGTGTTGTTAAATAACCTCCGTCTTTCAGCAACTGAATTCCCGCCAGTGATGGACAGAGTCGGACTCGGAAATGTTTCCAAAGCCGGGCTTCGTTCAAGGCAGTGGTCATCTTGCGGGCGGAGTGGCCGAGAAAACGAATGACGGGCATCCCCGCCAGAAGGCGGCTCTTCCAGAAAAACAGATTCGAGTGCAGATGGCCGATGATGGTTTGCTCCACTTGCGCGAGCTTGGTGCGGATGACTTCATCGCGCCAGAGAAACGGCAGGGCGGTGGGGTCGTGGCAGAAGAACAGCACGCGTTGATCGGACCGCAATGAAGAAAAGGCGGCGCGGATTTCGGCAAGGTGTTGTTCGCGGAGTTTTTCCCATTCGGGTTTCTCTCCGGCAAGCATGTCAGCATGAAACACAGGCAGCGCAACGAGCGTGGAAACACAGTTCATCAGAACAAAATTCCCAAGGTCAACGCGCCAGAAGGGTTTGAGGCCGAGTTCGCCGGTGCAACGCCGCCAGCTTGCCAGCCGCAATCCGCCGCGTGAACCAAGCATCCGCAATTTGCCGAGTTCGTGGTCGCCGTAGTTGCAGAGCAGTTTGTCGCCGAATTTCACGCGAAGTTTGCCGAGACATTCGCCGGCGCTTTCCGCCGCTGCGTCGTCGCAAAGCCCGAACGCGGCGACATTGCAGGCGTAATCACCGTTGGCCACGACACAGTCCACAGGCGGACATTCAGCGATGAAGCGAT
>CAZFNB010000337.1:0-4007 GCA_964520235.1 uncultured Bifidobacterium sp.
GTCGTGTTACCTGTTGCGGATGCCGTGGGATCGGATCGCTTTTTTTGCCGCCGTCGTGACGGTGATGACATTTGCGCTGAACGGTCTTGCTGTCGGTCTGGGTGTGTTATACCCGAACTTCAAAGACGCAAACCCGAGTAAAATCGTCAGTGGTTTTGGAGGCACACTTTGTCTGGTGCTGAGTTTTCTCTACATTCTCGCGTCCGTGTTGTTGCTCGGTTTCGGCACCACCGGGATCAACGCCCACATTTCGTGGGCGTTCGCTTCCGTGAGCGGTTTTGTTCTGCTGTCCTTTCTCATCGGTTGGATGCCGTTGCGGGTTGGCTTGGGGCATTTGCACAAGCTTGAGGTCTAGTCACCGGCTGATGCGTCGGTCAATCTTTGCCTAGCTGTCGCGCAAGAGGGGAAACTTTTTCCCCGGGGCGGTTTCACTTCACCTGATTTTCCCCGTGTTCGACTGGTTTTTTCCACTGGCACTGACGCTGCTTGGCGGTTTGCGAAATCGTGTGGTTATGATTGACGCGCTGTTCAACCAGACAAATTACGTGGCTGTTAAGAAGCTTCTCGACGCCACGGCGCTCCAGCACGAGGCGATTTCATCAAACATCTCGAACGTCGAGATGCCGGGTTACAAGCGGTTGGATTTGAACCCGTCCTTTTCAACACAACTCAAGCAGGCGATTCAATCCCAGGACAGCGGACAGATTGGCTCGCTTCAACCCGAGCTCATGGTGGATGCCAATGCGGTTTCGCCCGGGCGTGACGGCAACACGGTGAATCTCGAAAAAGAGATGCTCAAAATGAACAACAACACATTGAGCCACGCGGTTGAAACGCAACTCATCACCGGTCAGTTGCTGCGATTGCGCCTCGCCATCACCGGAAGACCAACCTGACCTGAAGTATGATCAACGTTCTCACCGGCATCAACACCACCGCCTCCGCGCTCAGCGCCGAGCAAACGCGGCTGGAAGTCATCAGCCAGAACATCGCCAACGCGCAGTTGACCCGCGATGTGGACGGCAAGCCATACCAACGGCATCAGGTGGTATTCGAGCAGATTCTCAACGATCAGTTTGGCCGCGCTGCCGGGACTTCAGGCACGATGGTCGCCCGCGTCGAAAAGGATCAGCGTCCTCCGCGCATGGTTTATGACCCCGGCCATCGTGACGCTGACGCTCAAGGCATGGTTGCCATGCCCAACGTGAACATCCACGAGGAAATGGCGGATTATCTCTCCGCCTCGCGCGCATTTGAGGCCAATCTGGCCGTTGTCCGCAACGCCCGCACCATGGCTTTGCAAACACTTTCGATCGGAAAACGTTGAACACGCAACGCCGCTGAATGAATCCCATTTCCGATCTTCGGTTGCCGGTGATGCCGGACGCGACGCGGGCGCTCTCGCCCGACATGGCGCGTCCAAACATCCCTGTTTACGAGCTTGGGAAGATGGAGGTCGGAAAAATTTCGCCCGATGCAACGGTGAAATCCGGTGGTATGGCGCAATCCATATCGTCCGCACCATCGTCGTTCGAGAGTACGTTGGGCCGGATGGTCGCCGAAGTCAGCGGCAAAGCTGCGGCAGCCGGCGACGCCACGGCGGCATTGATGAGCGGAGACAAAGTCGCGCTTCATCAGGCTGTCATCGCGGGCGAGGAAGCGAGCCTTTCGTTTCAGCTCATGGTCGAGGTGCGCAACAAGCTTTTGGAATCGTATCAGGAACTGATGCGGATGCAGGTGTGACAGGGAAGTCGTGAAGGGATGACGAATGAACAATGGATTAACGCAAACAGGCAGCCAGCTACTCAACATCTGGAAACAACTCGGCGCAGGGCAGCGACTCACATTGGTCGTCACCGCGCTCGCTGTTGCCATAGGTCTTGCGGGCCTGGCCATCTGGTCCGGCAGTCCGGACTACGGACTGCTTTATGGCAAGCTTGACGAAGCCGAGGCCGCAAAGGTCGTGGCAGCGCTCGATGCCGATAAAATCCCGTACAAAATCAGCCGTGGTGGCGGGGCGATTTCCGTTCCCGCGGACAAAGTGGCTCTCGTGCGGATGCAACTTGCCGCCAAGGGCATTCCGCGCGGCGAAGGCGTGGGTTTCGAGATTTTTGACAAGCCGAACTTCGGTATTTCGGATTTCGTGCAACGCGCGAATTATCTCCGTGCCGTGCAGGGCGAACTGGCCCGGACGATTTCGCAGGTGGACTCGATCGAAAGCGCGCGTGTGATGATTGTCATGCCCGAAAACAGGTTGCTGGTGGACAATCAAAAGAAACCGACGGCATCGGTGTTCGTCCGTGTGCGGGGCGGGTCACCGCTTTCACAGCAGAACGTCAACGCCATCCGGTTTCTTGTGGCCAACGCCGTTGAGGGCCTCGTTGCCAACAACGTCAGCGTGGTGGACAACATGGGCAACGTGCTCTCGGAAAACACCGAGAACGATTCCGTGGCCGGTCTTTCAAGCACACAACTCTCCGCGCGCCGCAACCTGGAACAATACCTTTCCAAAAAGGCCGAGGACATCCTCAACAAGGTGCTCGGGTCGGGGCAATCGGTCGTGCGCGTGGCGGCAGACATCAATTTTGATTCGCTTTCGCGCATCGAGGAAAAGTACGACCCGGATGGCCAGGTGGTGCGCCAGCAGACGATCAACGACGAGAACATGGATTCCAGCACAGCGACTCCAACAAGTGGCGGCGCGGCGGGTTTGTCGGCCAATTCAACCGAAACCAATGCTGTCGCTGTCGTCCCTGTCAACAGCAGCAAGACACGCAAGAAGGTCACAAATAATTCCTACGAGATCAACAAAACCATCAGCAACATCATGCAGACACCCGGTGGTTTGAAGCGTCTTTCCGCCGCCGTGTTCATTGCTGCAAACACGACTGGCTCGGGTACGAACCGCGTCGTCGCCTCACGAACGCCCGAGGAGATGCAGAAGATTCGCCGCATCGTGATGGGCGCGCTGGGCATTCAGGAGGGCGAAGATGCCGCACGCCCTGATCAACTCACCGTCGAGGAGATTCCATTTAACGACCAGCCTGCCATCGAGGTCGCGCAGCAGATGGAAAAACAGCAGAAGCACCAGTTTTGGTGGGATGTTGCGGGTAAAGCCGTTTATCCATTGATCGCGGTTGTTGCGCTCTTCCTTTTCTGGCGCGCATTCAAAAAGACAAGCGTGGATGACATTCCGCTTGGTGTGCCGGTCGGTGAACTTGCCGGCACGGGCGCAAACGGTTCCGGTAATGCGGGAGGACGTCATGGAGATTCCAGCACCGTGAGCGTGGAGGTTTTGAATCAACTCATCCGTGAGAATCCGCAAAATCTGACGCACGCCATCCGTTCGTGGGTGGCCGAGGAAAGGAGATGATCGCGCATGAATCTGGAGCAGAACGCTGACTCAGCCGAGACGCCTCAACTGACGCGATTGCAAAAATTCGCCGTCCTCCTGCTTATGCTCGGGCCGGACACGGCTTCGGTGATTTTGCGCCAGCTTGACGAGAAGGAATTACACGCGGTCACGGGTGAGATGTCGAAGTTTCGCACCGTGAGCCTCCAGATCCAGCGTGCAGTATTGAAGGATTTCGCGCCCGTGGCAATTGAGGCGAGCACCTCCATCACTGGCGGACCGCACGTGGTGCGGGCCGCGTTGGAAAAGGCGGTCGGGCAGAACAAGGCATCGGACGTATTCACAAGGCTTGGCACCGGTGAGGAATCACCCGAATCGTTGATGCCATTGTTCGAGGCGGATTCTCGCGAACTGTTCAACGTCGTCAAATCCGAGCAGCCGCAGACCATCGCGTTTCTTGTCAGTTACCTGCCGCAGGCCAAGGGAAAGGCGCTCCTCAACGAATGTTCCGGTGAATTGCGCGACAAGATCGTTGAACGGCTCGCGTCGTTGTCGCCCACGCCCATCGAAGTCATCGAAAAGATCGCCGGCGTGTTGAACCGCAAACTTGGCTTCAAAGCGACACGCTCCGTCAGTAAAACCGGCGGCGTCAAGC
>CAZFNB010000338.1:0-3996 GCA_964520235.1 uncultured Bifidobacterium sp.
CCACCTGCGCAACGGTTGCGTCACGCCCGGGTCACGTACATTCCGTGGACGGTGATTGTCACCGCAATCATCGCCATTGCCATTCTGTGGAAGGAGCGCCTCGTTTCACCCTCGATCGTTGGACAGGCCGACGGCACGATTGCCAATGTCAGTTCACATCAGGCCGGTGTGCTGGCTGGATTGCGGGCAACCCGGTTCCAAAAAGTCCGCGCCGGAGAGCAGATCGCCTCAGTGATCACAGCGGACCCAAAACTCGTCGAGTCTTCACTTGCCGTGATACGTGCCGAGATTGACGTGCTCCGCGCAAACATGGCGCCGATCGTTGCCCAGCAACGCAACGCCGTGGACTATGCGCAATTACGTCTCGACTGGATGCGGCAGCGCGTGGCGCTGGCCGTGGCGCGAGCCAACCTGCCGGCGGCTGAGGCTGAATTCCGTCGCGCCGAGGAATTGTTCAAGGAAAAGATCGGGTCACAGAGCGAGCTCGACATCGCCCGCGCTGCGAAACAAGCACTTGAGAAAGAAATCGAAGAGCTGACCAAGCTTGTCGCTGAGGGCGAAGGCAGTTTTGCCACCATGCATCCGACGAACACCGCGGACATGGCGAGCATTTCCGACGAACCGTTGCGCGCGGCGTTTGCGGTTCAGGAGGCGAAGTTGCGGCAGACCGAGGCCGAACTCAGTCCCATAAAGATAGTCGCGCCGATGGACGGCACCATCATCGCCGTTCACTTCCGCTCCGGTGAATCTGTGACGCCGGGCCGTCCAATCGTGACCATTGCCGCCGATACGCCAACGCGCATCATCGGGTATTTAC
Source organism: uncultured Bifidobacterium sp. (assembly GCA_964520235.1). GTDB lineage: Bacteria > Verrucomicrobiota > Verrucomicrobiia > Limisphaerales > JADLHS01 > JADLHS01. The sequence goes on from CAZFNB010000338.1 coordinate 818, forward strand.
GGCAACCCGCCGTCATCGAACCCAGGCCTGGCTCGACCGTGACTGTGCGCACACGAGGCATCCGGCGTTTGACCGGCACGGCACGGGTGATTGAAGTAGGCTCACAACTCGACACCATGCCGCAGGTATTGCAATCCCCGGTCAAACTTGCCGGCGTAGAACTAGCCCTGCCGGTTGACATCACCGTGCCTGCCAATCTCAAGTTGCGCCCGGGCGAACTGGTGGACATCACGTTCACCCCCTGAGAGTCAGTTGGAAAACAGACTGTTCAGGGTTTGAGCAACTCGAATTCCGCGCCGTGCAGATTCCGGCTGTCACCCCCAACGAACACGTTGAATTTTCCCGGTTCAACGCCCCATGTCATGTCGGCCCGCAGGAACTGCATTTCCTTCTCGCCGATTGCGAATGACACCACCCGGCTTTCGCCGGGTTTCAGTTCGATCTTTTGAAATCCCTTCAACTCCAACAATGGGCGCGTCACGCTGCCGACCAGATCGCGCAGGTAAAGTTGCACCACTTCCTTTCCGGTCACCCTGCCGATGTTCGTGATCTTGACCGTTGCTTCCATAGTTTCACCTTTGTGCAGTTGCGTTCGATTCAGCGCCAGATCCGAGTAATTGAATTCTCCATAACTCAATCCGTGTCCGAAGGGGAACAGCGGATCGTTGCTGCAATCGAGGTAGGTTGATTTGTATGCATCGAGCGGGTTGGAGGGATCAAGCGGGCGACCGGTATTCTTGGCGCTGTAATAGATGGGCACCTGGCCGAGGTTGCGCGGAAATGTCACCGGCAGCTTGCCGGAAGGATTCCCGTGTCCGAACAGGACATCGGCGACAGCGCGTCCGCCTTCGGTGCCGGGAAACCACGTCTCAAGGATGGCATCGGCAAGTCCGGCCTCTTCCTCCAATGCGAGCGGGCGACCGTTCATCAGCACGACCACAACGGGTTTGCCAAGTTGTTTGACCGCGCGCAGGAGCGCGGTTTGTGAGCCGGGGAGATTGATGCTTGTGCGACATTTGGCTTCGCCGCTCATGTCGCCGCTTTCACCCAGAACCAGAACCGCAACATCGGCCTTGCGGACGGCGGACAGCGCCTCTCTGAAGCCTGACTTGTTTGTGCTGTTCACATCGCACCCGCGAGCATACGTGATCTTTCCAGAAGGAGCAGTTCGCCGGATGGCGGTGAGCACCGTTTCGAGATCTTTGTATTCACCAGCGCCGGACCAGGAGCCGATGAGGTCCCGCTGTGAATCTGCCAGTGGTCCGACGACGGCTATTTTCGCGCTCGTTGAGAGCGGAAGCGTGCGCCTCTCATTTTTCAACAGGACAAAGGATTCGCACGCCATGCGATATGCCGTGTCGCGATGGGACTGGGCCAGGAGCAATCTGGTTTCTCTCTGCTCGTCGCAACGAAGATACGGATTGTCCAGCAACCCGAGCCGTGATTTAAGTTCCAGCACACGTCCGGCTGCTTCTTGGATTTGTGCTTCCGAAACCTTGCCGCTTTCGACCAGGCTTTTCAGGAAACGGCGGTAAACGTGACCTTGCATGTCCATGTCCACACCGGCTTGCAGGGCCTGCGCTCCAGCGTCTGCCTCGTCAGCCGCCGAACCGTGAGCGACCATTTCGTTGATGGAGGTATAGTCGGTGACGACAAAACCTGAGAAGCCCCACTCATCCCTTAAAATTTGTTTCAGCAAGAACCGGTTGGCCGTGGCCGGCGTGCCGTTCAACTCGTTGAATGATGTCATGACGCTCAACGCCCCGGCCTCGATGGCTGCACGGTATGGCGGCAGATAAACCTCGCGCAGCAGGCGCTCGGACATGTCCACAGTGTTGTATTCACGCCCGGCAACCGGAGCGCCGTAGGCTGCATAGTGCTTGACGCAGGCGAGGACGGCGTCCGGCGCGGCGAGGTTTGTGCCCTGAAACCCGCGCACCCGGGCTGCCGCCACTTGCGAGCCTAGAAACGGGTCTTCGCCGGCACCTTCGGATATTCGTCCCCAACGCGGATCGCGCGCGATGTCCACCATCGGAGCGAATGTCCAGTCCAGACCTGCGGCTGCCGATTCGGTCGCCGCCACACGTGCGGCTTTTTCAATCAGCTCCATGTTCCAGGATGCGGTCTCGCCCAGTGATATCGGGAAAATGGTCTTGTAACCATGGATGGTATCGAAACCGAAAATCAACGGCACGTGCAGGCGTGTCTCCTCCACCGCCATCTTCTGGAGTCTCCGAACTTGCGCAACCGAGAGAACGTTGAACACGCTTCCGCATTCTCCACGTCGGACGTGATCTTCCAAAGCTGTCTGTTCCCGAACCGGCCCGGTGGTGACGCCGTAGCCGGTCAACAAAACAGTCTGGCCGATTTTCTCGTCCAAAGTCATCCGGGCCAGCAAACCGTCAATGCGCCCTGCTTTGGCATCGGTTTCGCCGGCAGCGAACGCCGTGGGGAATTGACACAATGTGGCAAGAATCAATGTCGTGTGGATCAGCTTGATGATCGTGTGAGGTCTCTTGTTCATGTTGGATGTGCATGAACATTCTGGAGAAATCACGCTGGATGCCAAACTGCAAAACGTATGATGGCTTACGACATTTCGTAAATTGTCTCGATGCCCGCACACGCCTCATTCTTGCTGAATCGCAGGCCAGCGGGCAAACATGGCCTCACAGCCCTGTCCCTCAGCTAACGCCCCGCAAGATAGGCTTCCATCGAATCCGGCCCGGCGTCCTTCTTGAAATGGCGGTCATGCCGGAGAATGAACCACAACGCCCGCGCTGCGCGGAACGGATTCGCGTGCCTCGGCCAAAGCCGGTTCTTCAGCGCGTAGGGAATGTTGCAGAAATGCACGCGATCCAGCGCCCGCTCGATGAGCACGTTCATGCGCGGGGAAAGATTCCGGCAACGCGACCAGCCTTGATAAAATGACCAGGTGTATTGCAGCCAGTATTGCCAGCGGTCTTTTTTGATGAGCCGCTCCGTCATGCTCGTCGGTGTCGAGCGTGCGACCACCAGCGCATCCCCCACCTGCACCAGTTCGCCGGAACGCAAACCAAGTTCACTCAGAAATTGAACGTCGTTGCCATAGGCCGCGCGCGAGTAATCCCAACCGAACGGATTCTCGATGTTGATCTGGCTGTCGAACACCTGCTTCACCGCCTCAATGCGGTAGAGGT
>CAZFNB010000339.1:0-3986 GCA_964520235.1 uncultured Bifidobacterium sp.
CGGCAAACATTGACCGCGTTGACGGACTCATCGCCCTGCACGCTTGCAACACGGCGACTGATGACGCCATTTGTCGCGGCATTGAACTGGGGGCGAAGTTGATCGTTGTCGCCCCGTGTTGTCACAAGGAACTGCGCGCACAACTCGGCAGGCCTGGCGCGCTCGCGCCCGTGTTGTCGCATGGCGTGATGGAAGAGCGCATGGCGGAATGGGTGACGGACGGCTTGCGCTCATTGTTCCTCGAATGGGCCGGTTACAGGACAAAGCTGATGGAATTTGTTTCGTCCGAGCACACGCCGAAGAATCTCATGCTGGCCGCCGTGCGCGAGCGCGAAGCGTTCATGGATGACGAAGCGCGCGAGCGGATTGTGACGTTGAAAACATTCTTCAACATCGAGCGTCATGCGCTGGATGCGTTGCTCACCCGTTGAAATGGACTGGAGTGAAATAGATTGGAGCGCGCTTCAGCGGCTGCGTGAAGCCTTTCTGAAAGGCGCGGCTGGCGCGGCGGATTACTGGCAGAACGAATCCGACCTGGCCGGCTACGACTGCACATTCGCCCAGCGCATCGGTTGGAAATGGGATCATGTGCTCGCGGAACTGGCACGACGCGGCTGGTCGCCGCCCGAAGGCCCAATGCTCGATTGGGGTTGTGGCAGCGGCGTGGCGGGCCGGGCGTTTCTGGATCACTTCGGCGCGGACATTATTGGCGAAATCCGTTTATGGGATCGCTCGATGCTTGCCGTGGATTATGCCGCGAAACGCGCGCGGGAGAAATACCCAAGGCTCAAGGTGAAAACGCAGACGCAGCGCGCGGATTCGGAATCCGGCGAAGCGCCGGCCATTTTGCTCATCAGCCACGTGCTGACGGAACTCACGCCGGAGCAGGCGCAATCGCTCGCCGACTTCGCAGCGGAAGCGACAACGGTGTTGTGGGTTGAGCCGGGAACTTACGAGGCAAGCCTCACGCTCATTGCCATTCGCGAGCGATTGAGAGAGCGGTTCAACGTGGTGTCTCCTTGCACACACGGCGGGCAATGCGGGATTCTTGTGCCGGAGAACGAACGGCACTGGTGTCATCACTTCGCATCACCGCCGCCGGAAATCTTCACCGACCCGGGTTGGGCGCGCTTCGCGAATGAAACGGGCATAGACCTTCGCGATCTGCCGCTGAGTTATCTTGTCCTCGATAAACGGCCTGCTCCGGCTCTTCCGCCCGATGCGGTTCGGGTCATCGGTCATCCGCGTATTTACAAGGCCCATGCGCTGTTGCTGGGTTGCGATGCGGACGGTGTGTGTGACCGGCGTTTGATGAAGCGCAACGACCCGGAGTTTTTCCGGCTTTTGAAAAAGGGCGGTTGCCCCGGATTGCAAATCTGGAGGCGTGACGGTGATGAAATCGTCAACAGCCGCGCGCTGGAGTGAATGCTGCCTCGGGATACAGTTGCGATGCGCCGTTTTGCCGCTTGCCACAATCAGGCGCGTCGTTAGAGTGATTGCGTGAAAAATTCAGCCGTGTTCCTCGCCGTTGCGCTGGCCGCCGCATCGTCATCGCGCGCCCAGGTATCGGTGGAAGTTCAACTTGAACAGGACCAGTTTCTCGCAGGTGAGCCGATGCCCGCCGTGGTTCGTGTTTCAAACCGTTCCGGCCAGACGCTTGAATTTGGGAAGGATGCGGAATGGTTGACGTTTTCAGTCGAATCGCGTGATGGATTCGTCGTGGAACGAAACGGCCGGGTGCCGGTGGAGGGGGAGTTTTCACTGGAATCTTCCAAGGCGGCAAAACGTCCGGTGGAACTGGTGCCGTATTTCAACGCCACGAAGCCCGGGCGTTATGAGATTATCGCAACGGTGCGCATCAAGGAATGGAACGGCGAGGTTTCGAGCAAGCCCAAAGGTTTCAGCATCGTGCGCGGCGCGAAATTGTGGTCGCAGGAATTCGGCGTGCCGCGGACGACCGGTTCGACGAACGGTGCTCCCGAGGTGCGCCGTTACACACTGGAACAGGCCAACTACCTTCGTTCGCAACTCCGGCTTTACATGCGGGTCACTGATGTTGCGGATTCACGCACGTTCAAGGTGCAGGCCATCGGGCCGATGGTTTCTTTCGGAGATGTCGAGCATGAGATTGACGCAGAGAGCAATCTGCATGTGCTTTGGCGCACCGGCGCGCGCGCGAGCGTTTATGCCGTGTTCAATCCCGACGGTGAAACGATTTTGAGGCAGACGCATGATTACATCGAGACCCGACCGCGTCTGGTGCGCGATGAGCGCGGGAAATTTTCCGTCGCGGGCGGCGTGCGTCGAATAACTCCCAACGACGTGCCGTCAGAAGCAGCGGATGATTCCGCGAAAAATGACAAGCCGTAAGACAATCTGCGCCTTCGCGTGCCTGATGTTGTATTTGTTTGCCGGGATTTGCACCCACGCATCCACAAATGTCGTGCTGCATTTGAAGAACGGTGATCGCATCCAGGGGGACATCATCTCCGAGGTTGCCGGACAGATTGTCATCTCCAACGAGTGGACGGTCAATTTGTCCGTGCCGGCGGGTGCTGTGGCTCAACGCGAGATCATCGTCGCCCGCAAAGATCAAACTCCGGCTGTCGCTGTCGCCGCGCCGCCATCGAAGCCTGTTGCGAAGACAAACAATGCTGTCACCGGTCAGTGGAAATCCAAAGTCATGTTCGGGGCGGATGCACTTTTCGGCGCGCGCGACCGGCAGCTTTATTACAGTCGCGTGAAGGTGGGCTACGAACGTCCCCATCAACTGCAGCCCAAGGAATTTTTCCGCGCCACAACGGATTACGCCGTGGATTACGGTGAAACGGAAGGTGTGAAGTCGGCCAATCGCATGGAAGGCAGCTTGAAGGTGGATTCGGATGTGGGTCGCCGCATCTTTGTCTATGCGGGTGGTGGTGGCGGGTATGACGAGATTCGGAAGATTGATCTGCGTTACGAAGCCGGGCCAGGCCTTGGCTATCATCTCGTCAATCAACCAAGATTTCAGATGAACTTCGAGAGCGGTGCGAATTATCAGGTTCAGGAACGTAGTGCGGGGAGCGACGATCAAAATGTTTACGCCCGTGTGGCGGAAGATTTCACGTGGAAACTGGCCGAACGTCTTACAGCCACACACCGTTTCGAATACTTCAACAACTCGAACGACCTGAACGAATTTCGTTTCCGGCTCGATTCCACCATCAGTTACGCACTCTGGAAAAATCTTTCGCTCAATCTGACCGTGCTCGACATGTATGACACCGACCCCGCACCGAATGTGAACAGGAATGAATTGCTCATGCGTTCTTCGATCGGGTTGACATTCTGAAGCATGGCCGCGTCAGCGGGTGAGTTCCTCCAGCGTCTGCACCTTCACCTGCATCTCCTTCACAATCGGGAGCGCGCGGGAAAGCGTGGTCTGCTGGATTTCACCGGGGAACGACCTGAACCTGAACTTCACCGCCGCCATCGGCTCGCCGTTACGGTCGCGCAATGGCAACATGACCGTGGAATAATCCTTGTCCTTCCCAAAATACGGCTGGCCGTTTGACAGCACATCACGTTCGGCGTCGCCGCCGGGCTTGCCGACATCGTTCGGCTCCTTGCTGGCTGCCACGCGCGTCGAACCGTTTTCTCCCGCGACATAAATCCACAGACCCAGCAGGCGTGGATTTTCCTTTAACGCGTCGCGCACGAGCACCTCGGCAAAAGATTCACGCGGCGTGTAGGTGACTTTCGTTTCGGTAAAATGACTGATGGAGTCCGACTTGGTCCAGAAACCGATCTTGCCCGAGGCGAAGCTGTTGTCCGTCAGTTCAGGAAACGGCTGCCGCCCGTTGAACCAGCAACGAATCTTGTTGCCCTCGCACTGGATTTTCAGTTCGTGCCATTCCTTGCCGCTGACCTTGATCTCAGGGCCGATGGGCGCGGTACGCTGGCCGGCCACCACCTTGTAAAAACGCACGTTGTTACCGAGGCCGCTG
>CAZFNB010000340.1:0-3985 GCA_964520235.1 uncultured Bifidobacterium sp.
GATCTGATCCACATCAAGAGCAACAGTTGGGGGCCAAACGACGACGGCGCAACACTCGAAGGCCCGGGGCCGCTCACTCTCGCAGCGATGGCAAACGCTGTTCAAAATGGACGCGGCGGCAAAGGTACAATCTTTGTCTGGGCGGCGGGAAACGGACTGGCTTCAAATGACAACGCGAACTATGACGGCTACGCAAATTCCATCTACACCATCGCTGTATCCGCTGTGAGCGACCAGGGCAATCAGGCGGATTACAGCGAGCCGGGCGCGTGCATCGTTGTGGCATCACCTTCCAGCAGTAGTGGACGGCAGGGAACGACCACGGTTGATCTGGTCGGCAACGACGGTTACAACGCCACAGGCGTCACCGGGGAACTTTCAGATCGCAGCTATACGCAGACATTCGGTGGAACGTCATCTGCCACGCCGCTTGCGTCAGGCGTCATCGCACTGATGCTTCAGGCAAACGCGAATCTCGGCTGGCGTGATGTTCAGGAAATTCTCATCCGCACGGCCACAAAGAGCAGCGCAGGCGATCCGGACTGGACGACGAATGCGGCTGGATTCCACTTCAATCACAAATACGGCGCGGGCCTCATCAACGCAGCAGCGGCTGTAAATCTCGGGTCAACATGGACGAACCTGCCGGCGCAGACCAATGTGACGTCCTTGCAAACAAACCTCTCCGTGACCATTCCCGACAACAACACCACGGGGGTCACACGAAGTTTTGATCTGAGCACGAACAACCTGCGCGTCGAGCAGGTCACGGTCACAGCCAGCATCAACCACACGTATCGCGGTGACCTCGCCATCACGCTCACATCGCCGAACGGCACGCAAAGCCGGCTGGCCGAGAAACACAGCGATAGCGGAAACAATTACACGAACTGGGTGTTTTCCAGTGTGCGCCATTGGGGCGAAAACTCACAAGGCACATGGACGGTGAAGATCACCGACCTTGCGGCATCCGACACCGGCACGTTGACCTCTCTGCGTCTGACTGTTTACGGCACACCCGGCACGCCTGTGAATCAACCGCCTGTGATTTCGAGCGCGACCATCCTGCCCGGCACGGAAGCTTTCAGCGACGAGCCCCTTTCCGTCACAAACATCATTGCCACCGACGCGGAGTCGGACACCATTTCGTTTTCGTATCAGTGGCAGTTCACGTCGAACAACGTAACGTTCATTGACCTGCCCGGAGCGACGAACACCACGCTCGCAAGCGCCGTTTCCGGCATGATCTGGCATTGCCGCATCACGCCGCGCGATACGAACTCGACCGGTGCGCCGTTCTTCTCCGGTGCTGTGACCGTGAACAATCGTCCGAATCAACTCACCGCGCACGGACAGAGTTACAGTTATGATTCCGACCTGTTCCTGGTGGCAAATGCGTCCACGTTCAATCGTGCCGCCATCCTGAATGAATTCAGCCAGGGCATCGGCCAGAACAAGGAGTGGGTGGAGATTCTAACGCTCAAAAACTCTGACATGCGCGGCTGGCGCTTGCGTGACACCACCGGACCAGGCGTCACATTTTCGTCGAACGTGCTCTGGTCAAATGTCCCGGCGGGAACGCTTGTCGTGGTTTACAACGGCGCGGATCGGGACACAACGCTGCCGGCGGATGACTCCAATGCATCGGACGGCACATTGGTGGTTTCGTCTTCAAGCGCCACGTATTTCTCCGGCTCATGGGGCGCGCTGGGCAATAGCGGCGACAGCATCATTCTTTCGAACGCAAACGCAACCATCGTTGATGCGCTGTCGTATTCAAGCGCGGCGGTCTTTGATCCAAAGCTTGCGGCAGTCGGCTCCGCCAAATCCGCGCAGTATGCCGGCGACACCGAATCGGGCGCGGACGACGTGGCGCAGTGGGAAATCGTCGCTTCGTCAGCAGGCGTCGTGACGCCTGCCGCGGGGAACAACTCGACCAATTCCCAGTTCGTGACCAACCTGCGCTCTGATTTCTTCAGCCAAATCCCCCTGTTCCGCTTTGCCACCAACAGCGATCTTGTCCCCGGCCTTTCGATTGACACCACCAACGGCATCATCAGCGGCATCGTCAATTCGCCGACGGGCGGATTGTTCAACATCGTCATCGAACGATACACAACGTCACAGGTGGTCACGCAACGGTTCACGCTGGTCGTGGCGGATACCAATGGCATCGTGACGATTCCACCCGGCAAAATCTGGGTGTTGAACAACAACTACACGATTGCCGGATCGCTCGTCGTGAATGGCGCACTGGACACGGCAGGCTACACGCTCATCGTCAGCAACACTCTCAACGTCTCAACGGGCAGCGTCACCAACGAGACCGGCTCCATCCTCTACGGACAACTCACCGGCGGCCCGCTGCCGGGGGCGAGCCAGCAGTTGCTTTCACCCTACGGTGATGCGGACGGTGACGGCATGTTGAACTGGCAGGAATTGTTCGCGGGCACGAATCCGAACGACGACGCAAGTGCTTTACGCATCCTCTCCGTCCTGCCCACGACAACAAACACGCTCATCAACTTCAGTTCCGTTTCCGGCAAGTCATATCGCGTCGAACGCCGCGATGATCTCAACGTACCCGGATGGACAACGGTGACGAACAATCTGCCCGCCACCGGAGCGCAGACCGAAGCGGTTGATTCCGAAGCAAACCAGGAACAACGATACTATCGGGTGGAAGTGCTGCCTTGAACGGATCGGAACAAATCACCCGATGATGAACGCCGCGAACTCCGCGTGATGATGCGGTGGGATGCGGGCCTTGAATCTGGCCGTCTTTGTCAGATAACGCCGCTCCAGCACCTGTCCGACCTTGTGCAGGCGCGCGATGAGGGCGGCTTCCTCGTGCGGGATTTTGAGGTCAAGCAATTCGCGCTCAGGCCGGATCTGGCTGCCGATCTCCGCCAGCAATTCCTCAAGGCCGCTCCCTTTCGTCGCCGAAATCGCCACCGAATTCGGATACATCTCGCGCAAACGTGTGAGCGTGCCGCCGCCGTTCAGTTGATCCACTTTGTTGAAGACCATCAACGTCGGCTTGTCACCCGCGCCGAGTTCGTTGAGCACGGTATTCACCGCGGCGATCTGCTCGTCCACTTGTGGATGGCTGATGTCCACAACGTGCAACAACAGATCCGCCTGCACCACTTCTTCGAGCGTGGCCTTGAACGATTCGACCAAACCGTGCGGCAGTTTGCGGATGAACCCCACCGTGTCCGTGAGCAGAATGTTCTGGTTCGTTGGCAGCCGCAACCGGCGCGTGGTCGGATCAAGCGTGGCGAACAGGATGTCTCTGGCGAGCACATCCGCACCGGTGAGTTTGTTCAGCAACGTGGACTTGCCCGCGTTGGTGTAGCCGACGATGGAGGCAAGCGGCCATTGATTGCGCTGTCGCCCGGCGCGTTGCGTCTCGCGCTGTTGACGCACGGCATCGAGATCGCGCTCGATGCGGTCAATGCGCTCGGAAACCTTCCGGCGATCGGCTTCGAGCTGGGATTCGCCTTCGCCACCTCGCATACCGATGCCGCCTTTTTGCCGGGACAAATGCCCCCAGAACCGCGTCAGGCGCGGCAGCAGATGTTGCAACTGCGCGAGCTCGATCTGAAGCTTGCCCTCGCGTGTGCGGGCGCGCTGCGAAAAGATGTCGAGGATGAGCGCGGTACGGTCCAGAATCTTCGCGTTGAAGATCTTTTCCAAATTGCGTGTCTGCGCGGGAGACAGTTCGTCGTCGAAGATGACCGTGTCCACCTCGTGCTGCGCGCAGAACTTCGCGAACTCATCAGCCTTGCCCTTGCCGATGTAGGTGGCGGCATTCGGGGATTCAAGTTTCTGCGTGCCTTCACCAACAACTTCGCCGCCTGCGGTTTCAGCAAGTTCGCCGAGTTCGTCCAGCGAGTCACGCATCTCCATGGCATCACCGGATTTCAACTCGACGCCGACGAGGAAAACCCGTTCCGTCCGCGTGTCTCTGGTTTGGACCAAT
>CAZFNB010000341.1:0-3976 GCA_964520235.1 uncultured Bifidobacterium sp.
TTTATACTCAGCTCCATTGTGGCCCGGTAAGGCAGAAAGATGCTGTAAAAAAACATCTCAAACGTCAGCGTCCACGACACCGCCACAAACGGAAACTCCGGCAACGGCACCAGCAGCGTGGAGCACAGGATATAAGTCAACCCACTCTTGTGATCCGGCACACCGCCACCGCCCGACAGCACGTAGGCCAGCTTGACCGCCGTGACGACGAGAAAGATCGGATAGATGCGGACGATGCGACGGTACAAATATCGCGGCGCATCCGCAGGCACTCCGATGCTGGCCCAATTTGCGTGAAGAATGATGAAGCCGCTGAGGACGAAAAAGAAATCCACGCCGCGGTCGCCATGGATGAAAAGGTCTCCGCAAAACGGCAGGCCGAGCCGGTCTTTCGCCATCAGCCAGGTATGAAAGAGGAGCACCGCTATCGCCGCAACTCCCCTGCCCGCCTGCAAGGAATCGTAATGCCGCCCGGCTGGATTCGGCGTTGATGACATCAAAGCTGGCTCATTGCCTTCCAGATTCTACCGGAAAGCTCACTCGTTCCGCTTGGCTGCAATCTTGGAGAGCAACGCATCGCGTTCGCTCGTGTCGCCGGAGCCGCAATGCGTGCCGACATGAGCCTCGTGATGGCCGTTGTTCGAGAACGCACCGCGTGCGCTGGCGGCAGGCGAATTGATCGCGGCTTTCGCTTCAGCCAGATGACCCTTGCCGATGCTCGCGCCGTTGAACGCACGCTTCGTGAGTTCCGCAGTGCCCGGGAACGGCTTGGGCTTTGCGCCGAAGTTGTATCTAAAATTTTTCCAGTTGTCGCCGGACTGATAATTCGTGCCGAGCGCGCCGCTGGGATCGTAACCGCAATGGACCATGCAGTTCTCGCATCGCGGGTCGCGGGCCTTGCCGTCCACAACGCCGTAATTCTCCCACTTCACTTTCGCGAGCATTTCCTGATAGCCGTCGTAATGCCCGTCGGTCATCAAGTAGCACGGCGCTTTCCAGCCTTTGATGTTAAAGGTCGGGATGGCCCACGCGGTGCAGGTCAGCTCGCGTTTGCCCGCGAGAAATTCCTGATACACGGGCGTGCCGAAGATCGTGAACAAGCGGCCCCATTCCTCGATCTTCGAGAATTTCGCAACTGTCATCTTGCGCGTGAGGAAGAAATCTTCCGGCTTCTTGCCCAGCCGCGACACCATGTCTTTCTTCGCCGCGTCGTAATCGTAGCCCGGCGAAATCGTGTGGCCATCCACATCGAGCGAACTGAGGAACTTGAACATGTCCTCCAGTTCCTGCACGTCAGTCTCTTTGTAAACCGTGGTGTTGGTCGCCGTTTGGTAACCGAGAATCTTCGCCATCTTGATGGCGGCGACACATTCCTTGAAGACGCCTTCGCGCTCCACGATGAGGTCGTGCGTGAATTCCAGTCCATCCACGTGGACGTTCCAATACATCCACTTGCTCGGGCGGATGACGACTTTGCTTTTCGCAGCGGCGTCAGCTTTGCGGATGGCTTCGGCTTCCTTCTCGGTGACGAGTTCCTGCTTTAGGAGTTCCGCCAACTGCGGCTCCATCTCCGGCGAGTAAACGGCAGCAAGATACTCACGCATTTTCTTCCGCATGAACACACCGTTGGTGCAGATGTAAATGATGCGGCCCTGTTCGCGCAAACCCGCGACGAGCTCCTCGATCTTCGGATAAATCAACGGCTCGCCGCCGCAGATGGAAACCATCGGCGCGTCGCAGTCAACGGCGGCCGCGAGACATTTCTCCAGCGGCACCATGTCCTTGAGCGACGTGGAATATTCGCGAATACGACCGCACCCGGTGCACGTCAGATTGCATGTGTGCAACGGTTCAAGCTGCAAGACCATCGCGAACTTCGGCGTCTTGCGGACTTTGTGTTTGATGATGTGGCCGGCGATCTTTGCCGACAACGCGAACGGGAATCGCATAGTTTTTTATCGGACCCGCGCGACATGCAGGACGAAATTCGTCCCCGTCGGCTCTACTGGATTGTTTGTCGCCGGCTCGCTTCTTATGAGGCCGGGCAACAGAAAATCCAGCGGCGAAACGCTCTTTGACGCATTGATCCCGCTGCATCCCGCCGCCAGAAACGGCAGCGTCGCGCAACAGACCAGCCGGAGCAGTTTCCGCTTTAATGTCACTGGGGCTGGAGTATAAAACTCATGCACATGTCCGCAACAGCTAATTCCATCGTTCGCCGAAGACTTCATACCCTCGTTTCAACACTGCTGGCCGTGATTGGTTGCTGCGCCGGTCAGGCCACAGCCGGTAACGAACCGGGCGCGGAATCCATCGCAAAATTCTGCCAGCATTCCCAGGAGGTGTTTCTCACAGCCCAAAAACGATTCGGGGCCGAACCCACAAACTCCGTTGCGGGATGGGAATTCGCCCGCGCAGCTTTTGATCGGGGCGAGTTTTCCACCAATGGCACCGAGCGCGCGGCTCTGGCAATGCAAGGCATCGCGGCCTGCCGCCAGGTTTTGAAGCAGAATTCCAATTGCGCTCCGGCTCACTTTTATCTCGGCATGAACCTCGGCCAACTGGCACGGACGAAAATGCTGGGCGCGATTCCACTCGTTGGCGAAATGGAGGGATCATTCAAGACCGCACGGCAACTGGACGAAAACTTTGCCTGTGCAGGGCCGGACCGTTACCTGGGCCAGTTGTATCTCGAAGCGCCCGGCTGGCCGACGAGCGTGGGCAGCAAAAGCAAGGCTCGCAAACATCTCGAACGCGCCGCCGAACTCGCGCCTGACTATCCCGAGAACCGCATCAACCTCGCCGAGGCTTACCTGCGTTGGAATGAAATCGCAAACGCACGACAACAAATGAAGCAACTCGAAGCCTCTCTCCCCACCGCCAGAACAAATCTCACGGGCGAAGCTTGGGCCGCGAGCTGGGCGGACTGGGATTCACGCCTGAGCCGCGTCCAAAAGAAATTGCAGCCGCGCAAATGAGGCTCACCAATTCGCCGGACACCGTGCCGGTCACGGCACCCACTTCACGCGATAGTATCGCTCGCTCTCGACGACCGATGTTGATTTCAGGGCGTTGGTGCTGGATGCGGTCACATCTCCCGCAATGTCCGTCCAAGCCGCATCGGCCAGAGCCAGCTTGTATTGCAGACGATACTTCCACCCGGGAACAGATCGCCACGTGACGTTGATGCTTCCCAGATTGTTGGAAATGGAGAGGATTTCGGGAGGACCAAGCGTCGCGATCATCTTACGAATGGTTCCGTCGCTTTTTGAAATGACGTATATTTCGCCGTCGCCACCCTGACACAAACGCAAATCCACACGACCGACGCCGTAAAGCACCCCGTCTGAATCTGTCATACCGGAAGCGGTGCTCCCGGCCCCGCCAGGCAACCGGTTCGACCCCGGCATACCGCCGCGATTCGTATAGGTGGTCGCAACGATGTCAAACATGCGCCAGCGCTTCAGGCCAAGATCTGGGTTGTCGTTCGGATGATTATAGACCAGTTGCAATTCGTAGGTGTTCGCAACCGTGTTTCGATCTCCATCGTTCGCGGCAATCATCTCGCTCAAGTCCGAATAAAAAATCCGACCGTTTGCTATGTCACCGAAAATGTATTTACCCCGTAATGCCGGCATCAATGTGCCTCGATAAAGCACGCCTGCGCTGATACCATCGCCGTCCCAATGACTGTATTCAGCCACGGGATAGATCGGAGTCACAGCGGAAACCAGACCCGTCACGGTCAACGTGTCCACGGTTGGGAAAGAAACCGCCGGAGTCTGCTGACTGCCGGTGAGACCGCTGCCAGCGCCTCCGATGAACAACTGCTCCGGGCCTTCGCGTTCGGAGTAACCGTAGTTGCCGCCTTTCTGCACGATGTTCACTTCCTCCCAAGAGTTGAGGCCGATGTCATTTTCCAAAATCAGGTTTGAAACCGGATCCCAGGTGATGCGATGGCAATTGCGGAAGCCAT
>CAZFNB010000342.1:0-3974 GCA_964520235.1 uncultured Bifidobacterium sp.
GCGGTGAAACTCAACCCGCATTTTGCGTCACCCGATCTGATCGTGTTCTTCACCGGCCTGCTGACCACGGCAGTGTTGCACGCGAGAAAAGTCCGCGGCTCGATTCTCTGGGGTATTGTCACCGCAACACTCCTGGCCATCGTGTGCAAGCTGGCGTTGCCGCAATCGCGCGAGTTTGCCGAATCCATGCTGGCGAAGCGGTTTGAATTCACGAAAGCCATCGTCGCCGCACCGCCGTCGCTCGCGCCAACGTTTTTCCAGATGGACATCCTTCATGCGTTGTCGCCGAAAATGCTGCCGTTCGTTTTTGTCTTTCTGTTCATGCTCACATTTGACGCCATCGGCACGCTCATCGGCGTGTGCGAACAGGCTGGATTCATGCAGGACAACAAGCTGCCGCGCGCAAAACAGGCGATGGTTTCCGACGCCGCCGGCACCGTGGCGGGCGCGGCGCTGGGCACAAGCACGGTGACGAGCTTCATCGAGAGCGCGTCCGGCGTGGAACAAGGCGGACGCACCGGACTGACCGGACTGGTTGTGGCCGGACTGTTCCTGGTGGCGCTGTTCTTCAGCCCGTTGATCGCAATGATCGGAAGCTATCCTCCCATCACAGCGCCCGCGCTGGTCATGGTTGGCGCGATGATGGCGCAGAACGTCGGCAAGATCGACTGGCACGATTACACTGAATCTGTTCCGGCTTTTCTCACGCTCATCGGCATTCCACTTTCCTATTCCATCGCGGACGGGCTTGCGTTGGGCTTCATCAGCCATCCGATCATGAAATTATTCAGCGGACGCGGACGCGAGGCTGGCTGGTTGAACTGCATTCTCGCGGTTGTGCTGGTTTTGTATTTCGTTTTCGTTCGGAGCAAAATGGGCTAGAATCCGCCATGCGTAACACGTCACAAAAACTCGCCATCGCGCGCGGCGAGCAACCTGCGGAACTGCTCTTCAAAAACGCAAAGCTTGTCAACGTCCTCAGCGGCGAGATTCACCCGGCAAACGTCGCCGTGGATGACGGGCGCGTCATCGGCTTCGGTGACTACAAGGCGCGCAAGGTGATTGATCTGCGCGGGGCATATCTGGCACCGAGCTTGATTGACGGACATTTTCACATCGAAAGCTCGATGCTCACCGCGCCGGAATTCGCCCGGGCCGTCGTGCCGCATGGCACCGGTGCGGTGGTGATTGACCCGCACGAATACGCAAACGTTCTTGGACTGGACGGCATCCGCTACGTTCTCGAATCGAGCAAGAACCTGCCGGTTGATTTCTTCATCATGCTGCCGAGTTGCGTCCCTGCAACGCATCTGGAAACGGCGGGCGCACGGATCACGGCAGACGATTTACGATTGATGATCGGCGACGACCGCATCGCAGGTGTGGCGGAGTTGATGAATTTCCCCGGAGTGTTTCTCGGAACAAAAAACGAGCTGGCCAAGATTGAGGCCGGCAAGGGCAAGGCGATTGACGGTCACGCCCCGGGATTGCGCGGAAAAAATCTCAACGCCTACGTGCTGGCCGGTGTGCGCTCGGACCACGAATCCGTGGAAGTCGGGGAGGCCCGGGAAAAGTTGCGGCTCGGAATGCACATCCTGTTGCGCGAAGGCAGCACGGAACGGAATCTGGCGCACCTGCTGCCGCTGCTCAACACGCACAATTCACAGAATTGTTCGTTTGCCACGGATGACAAGCTCGCGGGTGATCTTGTGAATGAGGGCCACATTGATCATGCCGTTCGGAAAGCCATCCAGGGCGGCGTGCCGCCGATGGCGGCCTTGCAGATTGCAACCATCAACACCGCACGCCATTACAAGCTGCAAAATCTCGGCGCCATCGCGCCGCGTTACTGGGCGGATTTCGTGGTGTTCGACAATCTGAAAAAGTTTTCCGTCCGGCAGGTCTATAAGAAAGGCGTGCTTGTCGCCGAAAATGGAGACTATCTTGGGCGCTCGACCGCACGCGTGCCGCTCCCACGCAGCACGATGAATCTCCGCTATCAGCCGCGCGACCTCGAAGTCAAAGCCGTGCGTTCCGGGAAAATCCGCGTCATTGAAATCATCCCCAACCAGATCGTCACCAAAACCGCCGTCGCCTCGCCGAAAATTGAGGATGGTGACGTGGTGGCGGACACGTCGCGCGACATTTTGAAGCTTGTCGTTGTGGAGCGCCATCGCGCCACGGGCAACGTTGGCGTGGGGTTCGTGCGCGGGTTCAAACTCAAACGGGGAGCCATCGGCTCAACCGTGGCGCATGATGCCCATAACGTTGTTGTGGCCGGAACAAATGACGCAGACATCCTGACAGTGATCCGGGAACTGGAACGGATGCAGGGCGGTCAGGTGGCCGTGGCGAACGGCAAAGTGAAATCCGCGCTGCCATTGCCGGTTGCCGGACTGGTTTCGGATCGCCCGCTGAGGGAAGTCATGAAACGGATTGAGGATTTGAATTCGGCAGCGCGCTCGATGGGTTGCGATCTGGACGCACCTTTCATGACACTGTCGTTTTTAAGTCTGTCACCGATCCCGTCGTTAAAACTGACAGATCAGGGATTGATTGACGCCACGAAGCTGAAGAAGACGGGTCTGTTTATTTGATGACGCTCACTGCGGCGGACGGCAGATGAGATACATGATCACGGCAAAAACGAGAGAGACGACAAGCCCCACTGCCACGGATGCGCTGAGAATCGCCTTTTGCTTGCGCCGATACGCCCTGCCGCCCATGCCAGGAAGCAGATAGTATCTTTCTTTCTCGTGATTGGTGTTTATCCCAAACATTGCATCGTCCTCTACGCAAAGTTTCGCAACCCGGAGAGCAAACATAAACAACGCGAACACTTGCAACTTCGTGGCTCAATGGTAGGGAAAATGTTCTCTCTGTCAATTCTCAGAAGCAGCAAAATATCAACCGGGTGAACGCGAACAATCCACTGACAATCTCATGGCTTGAAAAAGGTGTAATTGTTTCCAACCTCTGCGAGAAGCTTGTATCCAGCCCTCATCAACCGGGCACCCGACTTGATGGCGTCGCGCAGTTGATAGCCCGGCAGTAGGTCATGATGATACTCCACAAGTATCTGACGCACATTAAGTTTCTGATCCAGCAGATGATTGATAACGCCATATTCAGCCCCTTCAATGTCAAGTTTCAGCAAGTCAATCCGCAAGTGGCTGTTCTCCTTCAACAATGTGGTCAAGTCCCTGCAAGGCACTTCAATCGTGGCTCGATCAGAGTTTGAGTACCACGAACCTTCGTCAGAAAACAGCGGTGGCGCAAAGCGAAGCGTGCCATTTTCGCCCGACAACCCGACAGGCGAGAAACGGAACTGCGGATTCAAATTCTCCGGAAGTTGCATCGTCTTGACTCCTGTCGGCGACGGATCAAAAAGATGCACTGCGCAGCCAAATTGTTCGACCAGCAACCGTTCGAAACTCACATCGTTCCCTACGCCACCACTGTACACAACGCTGTCCTTGTTCAATCCATCGGGGCAAATGTCCCAACTGCAACCATTGTCCCGGTTGCCAAGTGTTTGAAGCGCAAACCCACGCCTGACGAACAGCATTTTGACCAGCAAATGACGCAGATAAAGTTTGCGCCGGTGGAATCTGGTCGGCCTTGGAGGTTTCCAGTTGGAGGTGTGGCGGGTCATGGGAGACAGCACCCGAACAATGACGTTGACATTTGCACGAGGATGAACTTCCGAAAAGCCCGGTGCAAGCCCGAGATTGCGCCCGGTTTTGCAAAAACGCCTTGAGACATCACGCGCTCGGCCTCTAACATTCCCCGTTCATGCAAGTCCTACTGGTCACCTGCGGCGCGGCGCATTTGCCGCAAATTGCCGTCGCATTGCAGAAACAGGATGCGCTGGCGGGCTTGTGGATCAGTTCAAAAAACCGTTTCGGAATCCCACCGGAAAAATTCCGGCGCTCCTGGTTGTTTCACCTCGCGGCCAAGCCCTTTTATTACCT
>CAZFNB010000343.1:0-3972 GCA_964520235.1 uncultured Bifidobacterium sp.
GCCACCGGCTTTGCGATAGGCTTTGAACACCAGTTCGGAACAATAAATTTTCGCATCATCCATCTCGTAATGGATGTCGTACGGCGCGCCGAGAAATTCACGCGCGGCGTTGACCAACGGAGCGGCATTGGTGGCAAAGGCGGACTTGAGCCGGTAGGCGGCGAATCCCTTGCCGCGCCCGTTGGCGATCCATTGTTCGAGTTTGATTTCGCGCACGGGGCCGACGGCTTCGATGACAAACCAGCCGTTGGTTTTTTGGGCGACAATCCCGCAATGCGAGTACGTCGAGTCGGTCGAGCCTTCAATCATGTCAATCAACGGCGAGTGGCCGAGCGATTGGAACAACACATCGCCGTGCCTGGGTTCGTAGGTAACGGGAGGAGTATCCGCCATGACACCGGGCGAAATCCACAACACCAGTGCTCCCAGCGCGATTTGCAGGTTGCGAACGATTTTCATGAGCGACATTTTCATATTCATATTCCTGTATTGTTGAACAAATGCAATTCCGTTAATCAAGTCCGATGCCTGTTGGACGGTGAATCCAGAAAAAGACCCCTTGGTGCAAAACAGGCTGGAAATCTGATGTTTTTCATCCCGCCGGCAAGGCAGGCCCGCAAAATCAACTTGAGAGGCGGGCCGGCGTTCTGAATCATGTGAGCGCAAGCGTGAGTCTGGAGATGGCAGCGGTGGTGGCAAATGCGCTGTGGATTTCCGCACACACGCTGCGCGAATGGAACAACCTTCAAACGGACCGTTTCTGCCGCTGGTGATCGGTGTTACCGGCCACCGGAAGATTGACGTTCAAAATCCCCGGCTTGCCGGTGCAGTGAGCGATGCGCTGACCGTGCTAAAGGAGGCGTTTCCTTCCAGCCCGTTTCTACTGCTCACCGGGCTTGCCGAGGGTGCCGACCGTCTGGTGGCAAAGCTTGCCGTCGAAATTCTCTCCGCAGAACTGGTGGTGGTGCTGCCGTTTGAGCGGGAGGAATTCAACCGCGATTTCAAAACGCCTGCTTCAGTGGACGAGTTCAAGGAACTGGCGGGCCGGGCGCAATCGGTGGGGCTATGCCCTCAACGTGAATCGCACGCGGAGGTTTGCAGACCGGGAGAAGCGCGCAACCGCCAATACGCCCGGGCAGGCGCGTTCATTGTCGAGCACGCGCAGGTGCTCATCGGAGTGTGGGATGGGCTTGACGCCCGCGGCACAGGCGGCACCGGAGACGTGGTTAAATGGTGGAAGTCAGGTGAGGTGCCACCGGAATTCTCCTCTCAGGCCGATGAGCGAAATGTTCTTTGGGCGAGTCACGTCAGACCATTCATCCATATCCACCCGCAAAATGCTCAGACCAACTCCGACGAAGTTTTTCAGGTCGAGGGTGCGACGCAATCCGCATTGCAACGGATTGAACTGTATAATCGCGATGTGATGGCTCATCTGAAAGAGCGAGGCTTGTCTGAGTGCGAAGCATCCCTCAGCCATCTATTCCCCGCCAAGGCCGCGAACGAAATTGTCGAATCCGACACCGGGCTTTTTAGACTTGTTAGGGCCTACTGTTGCGCAGATGCCCTGGCGCGGGAATTTCAACGCAAAGATTTGTGGCTGATCGGACTGGTGGCCGTGGTTTTCTTTGCGAGCCTGCTCGTCAAGCCATTGTTCCTCGTTGTGTTCGCTGCGGTATGGTGGGGGCGGCGTCAGCAGATTGAAAACCGGTTCTTTGACTACCGCGCGCTGGCGGAAGGATTGAGGGTCGCAATCTTCTGGCGGATGGCCGGATTGAAACAAAGGGTTTCATTGAATTATCTCAGCGAACACGTCGGCGTGCTGTCGTGGGTGCATGAGTCTCTGAGAAGCGCCGAGGTGCTGGCAATCACCCCGACAATGGCGACAGATGCAAGCCGGATGCGTATCGTCAAAGAATCATGGTTGAAAGGACAGTTGGATTTCTTCACGGCGAAACTTGCACCGATGCAGGCTCGGTTGAAGCGGTTGAAATGGCTGGGGACTGCCGCTTTCCTGGCGTCGTCGTGCGTGGGTTTGCTTGAATTCCTGGCGGGCTTTGAGCCTGTCACCGGCATGATCGGGAATGAAGAGGCAAGGGGACGATTTCTCGCGAACGCGAAGTTCGCTTCAGAGATTCTGGTTGCAGTGGCGGTGACGATTGGTTTTTATGCCGCCAAGAAAGCCTTCGACGCGCTGTCCAAGCGGTATCGGCTGAGTGCCCAGCTTTATGCGCGGGCGATTGAGCGGCTTGATTCAGGGCAGTATCCGCCGGAGAAGGTTTTCCTTCAGATTGGCCGTGAAGCTTTGAACGAAAACGCAGACTGGTTGTGGCGACAGCACGAGACTCCGTTAAAACCCAAGCGCTGAGATGCGGCGTGAAGCAAATCGAACCATGCAAAATATGAAATCCATCAAAATTTTCCCTGTCCGGGTGATACTGGTTGTCGCCGTCATCTTGGCGAGCGGCACGTTCTCACATGCCTTCGCGCGCGATTCATCGTCCTCTGACAAGCGCACGATGGAATTTGTCACAGACCTTGATCTGCTGAACCGCCTGTTCGAGCCGTCCGCAAAATTCATGGCGCGTCTGTTTGGAAAGCCGACAACCGATACGGCAGTCGTGCCCGTCTTTGATCTCGTGCCCACGAACACCACCGCCCTGAGCAATGTTTTTCCATTCCGGCTCTCCAAAACCGAGGACGCATTCAAAGTTCGTGTGCAGATGGACAGCGCGTTGTCGTTCGACGCACCGACCCATTTGTTCGGCCGCAGCATAAACATCATTCCCTACGGCGATGGTGATGATGTGAAGGACGCTGCTGGAAATTCCTATCGCGGCGACGCCGCCGTATCGCGCTATTATCCTCCGAACGAAATCGGCTTTGCGATCAAGCATCACCGCCCGTTTCATCGGATGCTGGATTTGAATGACCCATCGGAGGAAGGGCAGAGTAAAAACGACATCAAGCTTCAGGATACGCACATCGAGATCGTGGTTGGCGTGATGCGTGATGGTGGCGCAGGGGTCGTTACCGTCAACAACCCGCAGAATTATCAGAGCGGCGGCTTTGGTGATGACAACGAACCAGGAGACTATCCGATGATCTTCACCAAGCCGGCTTTTCCACGCTACCTGCCCAATTCGGCGAGGCAGTTGATGGTGGACAACATCCGCACGATGGCGGTCGGCTTCAACACTGTCTCCAGATTTCCTAGTGATTACGACGGTGGAGATCCGCTTTCCGCCACCACGCCCGGGCGCGTGCGCGAACTGGTCAAGATGATGATCAAGGCTGTGGCGGGCGATTCCGATGCAGCGATGTTTTTTGAGAAGGCGGAGAACCACATGTATTGCGCGGAACTGGCGTTCATTGCCACAACTGCGGGGCTGCTTGTCCCGCTGAACCAGGCGAATGTCACCGCGCTTGGCGTGACCGAGGACGAATGGGCCGTGTTCAAACGCGAAGTCCAGTTGCACAACCGGCACGATGCCGACGCGCCATCATTCTTCGTGAAGAACAACGAGAACGAGCGCATCGCCCTCATCGAACTGGCGGACTTGGACAAGCTGAATGCGCTGAAGCCGCTTCCTCAATACGCGCCCCGTCCCGAGGCCGAGTCGGCGAAACTCGCGTTCAAGCCACTGACAATGGCTGACATGGTCGAAAGTTTTTTGCGGATTTATATTCCGCGCAAGGAACTTGGCGAAAAAGTCGCGGCGCATCAGGCGAGAGCTTTGACTTTGATGAAACCCGGTTTGATGGACATGCTGGCGCTCGATCCTGCAAGCCCGGAAGCCGCGTCTGCCAATACGTTGTTTGAGCAGATCGTCAAGGTGGTGGGACGCGAACATTCAAGTTATGAAGCGTTTCGCAGGGCGCTCTCGCCGTTGCTGGAAAAAGCACGCTCCGCTGTGGGCAATCCCGAGACCGGCCAGGGGTTGTTCACGCCTCCAAGCTTGTTCCATCTCG
>CAZFNB010000344.1:0-3962 GCA_964520235.1 uncultured Bifidobacterium sp.
CTGGCCGTCACGTTTCTCATCAATCATTTCGACCTCTTCGGTCTGCGCCAGGTCTGGTTGCATTTCCGAAATCGCGAATACACGTCGCCCCGCTTCAACACGCCGGGAGCGTATAAATTGATCCGACACCCGCTTTATCTGGGCTTCATCATCGCCTTCTGGTGCACGCCGACAATGACCGTCGCGCATCTGTTTTTCGCTGTCATGACGACCGGCTATATCCTCGTTGCAATTCAGTTCGAAGAACGCGACCTGCAAAAAGCTCATCCCGAATATTCTGACTACAAGCGCCGGACGCCGATGCTTGTCCCACGGTTGAAGAACAATTCTGCCACGGGCCAGGAAGAAGATTTGACGGAGCGGCCTGTTTGAAAGATGGCGCGACCACTCACGGCATCGGCGTGCAAAGCTCGACGAGGAAGCCGGAATTGTTGCGAACATCGGCGACGGTTTGTCCCCCGGGTTTGGTGGCTGGTTCACTGACGGCGACCGCTCCGGTCTTGATGGCGCGTTACTGTTAGCGCGTCATTGAAGCAACACGACGCGGTAAAATCTTTGGGCTTCGGGTGGCGCGGTGTCCGCGGCGATGACGGTCGAGTTCGTGGCGGTGATGGGAGCAAAGCCCAAGTTGCCCCAGTCGGGCTGATCGAGGTTCGTTTTGTATTGCAGCCGGTATTGGCCGCCGGCGATGGCGCTCCAATTCACAATCACGTCGTTGTTGGTGGCGGTCACGGATTGAATGACCGGCGCGGGCGGGTTGAGGATGAAGCGGAATACCGTGCCGGCGCCGCTGCCGCCCGCGATGGTGGTGCCGTAAAGGTGACCGTCGTTGCCGAACACCATTCCAGCATACGGTTCAGAACCATTGGCGGAGTTGAACGAGAGCAGAGCGATAATCGTTCCGTTGGTGGTCACTTTGAAAATGGTGCCGCGCGCGTTGTCGCCGCCATCGCGTGCCACACCGTAAAGGCTGTCGTCATTTCCTGGCGTCAGTTCGGCCTGCGGGGATGCGCCGTTGGTGTAACCGAACACGGCCACGGTTTCCACGATGTCGTTGGTCGTCACGCGAAAGATTGTGCCGTAACCGATTCCGCCGTTCCGGGTGCTGCCGTAAAGCGCACCGTCTTTTGTCTGCACGAGGCTGGCCCAAGGATTTGCGCCGTTGGTGGTGGCGAACGAGAAGATGTTTGTAAATTCACCGGACGCGGGCGACAGCTTGAACAATGTGCCGGCGTTGTTGGTGCCGCCGTTCAGAGTGGTGCCGTAGAACCAACCGTTCGTGTTCAGCAACAACGTGGCGTAGGGATAACTGCCGTTGTCGCTGTTGAACGAATGGACCACGGTCGGTTGCGACTGGCCGGAATTGAATTTGAACACATTGCCGTAGCCAAACGCGCCGCTGGTGGACGCCGTGCCAAACAACACGCCGTTGGTGTCTGCCGTCAGGCCGGCTTGCGGCGTTGAGCCTTCGGTGGCGGTGTTGGTGAAGACGAGCAGCGGGAGGATGGTGTTGCTGGCGGAGAGTTGAAAAACGGTGCCGTGATTGAACGGTCCGCCGTTGGCGGTGGTGCCGTAAATCACGCCTTCACGCGAGAGCAATCGCCCGTAAGGATTCGCGCCATTCGTGTCGGCGAAGGAAACCACCGGAATGAAAACGCCGTTGGTCGTTATTTGAAAAATTGTGCCGAAGCCGTGGGTGCCGCCGTAGGAGGTCGCGCCGTAAAAACTGCCGTTCGTGCCGGGGACGAGTGCGCTTTGCGGGTATTGACCGTCGGCGACGTTGAAGGCGTGGAGAGTGGTCAACACGCCGGCGCGGGTGTCTGGAATGGCAAGCCACGTCGAGAGAATGATTGCAAGCGGGACGCACAACTGAAGGGCGCGCGTTTTCATAGGAGATTCTGCATCTTCCCAGAGACCTGTCCGAAGTCAAAGCATTGATTGGACAAAATTGTCGCGCCAATGCTGTCGCTGGTTATGAAGACCGTGTTCCAATGAGCGCCTTGTACGCAGAGCGCGCTTCGTGCGGGCTTCTGATTCAATCCATGTGCCCGGTGATCTGTTCCATGGGGAGCGGTTTCTTGCTCTGAATGTCCTTGCACCATTTCAAGCCACGTTCGTTGACGTCGAACAGCGCCACGATCTTGTCTGTCACGTCCACGACCTCGACCTCGGGCGATTGATGATTCAATTCCCATTTGCTGACGACGATCTGCACACCGGATTGTTTGGCGATGTCCGGTAAACGGTCTTTGACCTTTTCCATGATGGGTATGACCGAGCCGGTGCTGAATCCCTGTTCATGTTGTCGGAGTTGCCGGAGTTTCATCTGTTCTTTGATCTCCTTCACCCGCTTTTCGTCCTTTGCCTCCCTGGCTTTTTTGATTTCGGCCTCGACGGGTTTCATCGCCTCCTTGAACTCGGAAGAATTTGCCCACGCCACGGCCACGGCCCGTGAATCATAGACTCCAACACGAAACTTGTTGGAATGTTGTTGTGCTGTCGCCATGGTGCAGATGGCGATGCCAAGCGCGAGAGCGAACAAGGGGAGAACCGATCTTGAAAGTGATTTGAATGTTTTCATGGCGTCACTTTGCCATGAATCGCTTTCTGTGAGTGAATCGAAAAAACTGCGACTTCATCAATCATGGCAATCAAGTTGTTTTCCTAAATTCGAGAGTTAGTTCAAATTCAACTTCCGTGTTTGACCACGATCCGGATTGATTTGCCGTTCAAGAACGTGGGGTGTTCAATCGGTTGTCAGCCTGATCTTGCCGGTGAATTCTTTTCCAAAATAATCGAGCAGGTGCTGGATCAGAACCGGTTGCAGCCTTGAAGGAAGTTTTGCCCCGGCGTCAATGTATCCGTCCCAGATGGTCTGAAGGTGGTTGGTGGTGGCGTTGCCGCCGGGATACAACTTGAGTCTGATGCCGCGAACAGGATACGGGTCATCCACGACGTGGGGTTGCGACTTGGAAAGATCCCGCCACGGAGACTCCCTATAAATAATTCCACCCCCGTACGGCAGATTCTGAGTATATGGCTGATCCATTGTTGGTGATGGTGCGAAAAAACTTCCATCCTCGCCGTAAACGACGCGCTTCGCCGGCAGCCAGGTATCGTCGAACCAAAACGCGAATGTATAATCAGCTTCAGCCTGGGACACGATTCGGAAACCGCGCATGCGCAGCTCCGCTTCCAGGAAACGCCTGAGCGATTCATCGTCAGGTCGCGGTTTGCTGTGCGAGGCGATGGCGTATGTGTTGTTGGAATCGGGATGGTGACGGGGATTGGTCCGGGCGCAGACGTATGCCTGCTTCGAGGCACAACCGGGCAGTAGCGCGAGCACGAGAGCGAGGGTGAAGAGCTTCCCGATGTGGAGGCAGGGGGAGAAGTGCCTGATCATGCCGTGAGCTTGTCGCGCAGCCATGGACGCGTCAATCGTGAATGGCTGATGGAGATCTGCCAGTCAAGGGCAGTTCCCAGGCTTGATGAAGGCGGGCTTGCCATCAAACCACGCCGGGTAAATTTTCAAGCTGCATCAAGGCCGCGTGCTGATTGAGTCAATTTTCCGCTTTCTTCGGTCAACAACAGGCTGCGGATGCCAGGGCGCAGGGTCGTCAACAGGTCAAGCCCGGGAACGCCAAGGGTGAGCAGTGCCGTGGACAGGGCGTCTGTTTCCGTGGCTGAAGGAAGAACGACAGCCGACATCAACGAGGCCTCTACGGGAGATCCGGTGCGCGGATCAATCACATGCCCGAATCGTTTTCCGCATGATTCAAACGTGCGTCCCCACACGGCGGAAACGGAGAGGGACTCGTCGCGCAGGAAAATGTTTCGTGTGGCGAAGTCTGGATATTGCGAGCGGAGGTCGGACGGAAGTTCGACGGCGATTTTCCAGGCGTCCGAGTCGGGGGGGCTGCCGATGGCGCTGGTGGTGCTGGTGCCGCCGTGGATCAAGGCGT
>CAZFNB010000345.1:0-3958 GCA_964520235.1 uncultured Bifidobacterium sp.
GCTCATTGCGGGCGAGGCAAGCGGGGATCAACTCGCGGCGGAACTCGTGTCGGCGTTGCGTGAGAAGGTTCTCGCGCGGAGCGAGCATATATCGGCGGATGTGCAGCCGTTGCAGACGGCGCTCGCGCCACGTTTTTTTGGCGCAGGCGGGCCGAAGATGGCGGCAGCGGGCGTGGAACTGGCGTTTGACATGACGCAGCACTCGGTCATCGGAATAAGCGATGCCGCAAAAAAGGGTTCCGGTTTTTTGACGAGTCTGCTTCAACTCCGACGTTTGGCAATTGATCGTCAACCCGATGTAATCATCCTTGTAGATTTTTCAGTCTTCAATCATTGGTTCGCAAGAATCATCGGGTGGTATTTTCGACGACGTCGTTCGGGCTTCAAGAACTGGAACCCGAAGGTCGTGAAATTTGTTTCGCCGCAAGTGTGGGCATCGCGACCGGGCCGCGCCTACCGGATGCCAAAGAACTTCGATCTGCTCCTCAGCATTTTCCCGTTTGAGAAGGAATGGTATGCGCGCCGCGTACCAAAGTTACGCGTGGAGTTTGTGGGTCATCCGATGGTCGGACGGTTCAATGTTCAGCGTTCAACGTTCGACGTTCAACGTTCAACAACACCTCTCGTGTTGTTGCTGCCGGGCAGTCGCGCGGATGAGGTGCGAAGGCATTGGCAGGTCACGGTGGGGGCATTCGAGTTGATGCGCAGGGAGGTGCCGGAGTTGCGAGGGAAAATGGTTTTGCCGAACGACGCGCTGGTTCAGGCGGCGAAATCGCTGGGAATGCCTGCGGGATTGGAAATCCAGATCGGTGGATTGACCGACGCATTGGCGCAGGCGGATGTGGCGATCACGAAGTCCGGCACGATCACGATGGAATGTGCGGCGTTTGGCGTGCCCGCTGTGGTGTTCTACAAAACGTCGTGGCCGACTTACCTCATCGGCAAACAGATCGTGAGCGTGAAATATCTGGCGATGCCGAATCTGCTGGCGGATGAGGAAATCTATCCCGAATTCATCCAGCACGCGGCGACAGCGGAAAACATTTCGCGTGCGGCCCTGAAGTTGTTGTGCGACGACTCGCGACGTGCGGCTGTGAAAACAAAACTCGTAAATGTCATCACATCGCTGGGTGGGCCGGGTGCGGCAGGTCGCGCGGCGGAGGCCATCGTCAAATTGCTGCCATGAAAGACCTGACCAGCGCGACGTGGATCAAGGTGAAGGGAATTTTGTTTCTGCTGCTGGGAATCGCGGCGGCAGCGCTTGTGATCCTGGAACATCCGACGTGGAAGGCCGCGGGGCTGCTGGCGCTGGCCATCTGGTGTTTCTGCCGGTTTTACTACTTCGCGTTTTACGTCATCGAGAAATACGTTGACCCGGGTTACAAGTTTTCAGGGCTGTGGTCGTTTGCCCGCTACTTGATGCAGAAGCGAAAGTGACCCGGGGCAGGGGGCTACTTCGGTTGAGCGCCGATCTTCTTGAGAAACGGTTCAATCGAGCGCGGTCGGCCAAGAAATTTTTCGATGCTGGCGCTCACGTCGCGTGAATTCCCTTGAGAATAGACTTCGTCGCGCAGCCGGCGTCCGGCCTCGATGTCGAAGTAGCCATCCTTCGCCTTCTCAAAGACGGTGGCCATGTCCGCTGCGATTGCGTCCGCCCAGGCATAACCGTAATAGCCTGCGTCGTAGCCGGTGAAGTGTCCGAAATAACAGAGGAAAGCCGTTCCTTCCGGTGCAGGCAGGAATGTATCGGCCATGGTTTTGTTCGCCAGAGACAACGCGGATGACGTGTTTGCCTCGTTGATTTGCGTGTGCAGGACGAGATCCATCAGGCCGAAGGAAAGTTGCCTGCGATAATGGCACGCGTAGGTGGCGTACTTGGCTGCTTGAAGTTGATCAAGAATTTCAGGCGGGATTTTTTTGGAGGGATCGCGATAGTCGGCGGCGAAACCATCCAGGACGCGTTTGTCCCAGACCCAGTTCTCGAGCATTTGCGACGGTGCTTCCACAAAATCGCGGGGCACGCTCGTGCCGGCAAAGCGTGTAAAGTTTGCGCGTGTGAGGATGGCGTGCATGGCGTGGCCAAATTCGTGAAAGAGGGTTTCCACTGAATCATGATCCAGCAACGATGGCGCGTCTGCTGTCGGCGGTGTGAAATTGCAGACGAGAGACACGACAGGGCGTTGATAATTTCCATTGGCGAGGCGTTTGCCGTCAATCAACGGGAACATGGCAAAGTGATGGTATTTGCCCTCGCGCGGAAACATGTCGAGGTAGAAGAAACCGAGAGGCTCGCCGGATTGGGAGTCGGTCACGGCCCACAGTTGCAGGTCGTCCACCCACTTGTAGGGCGGCTCCATGCGGGTGAACTTGACGCCGAAAATGCGCTGGTAGATGGAGAACATGCCGTCCAACGCGCGTTGCATCGGAAAGAAATTCCGCAACTGTTCGCTGTCCACGTTATATTTTGTTTTGCGAAGCTGTTCGGCGTAATAGCGCCAGTCCCAGACCTGGATCTGCGCGTTTGCGTCGCCGGTTTCAGCAGCCTTGAGTTTCCGGAACTCGGCAAGTTCGGATTCCATCTTTGGCTGCAAACCGTCGCGGAGCTTCTCCTCGAATTCGATGGCTGTGCGCCCGGTCTTCGCCATTTTGACTTCGAGAACGAAGTCGGCCCAGTTCGCGTAGCCGAGTTTCGTGGCGATGGCGTGGCGCAGGGTGAGAATTTTTTCGATCAATGGCGCGTTCTCTGATTTGGCGAGGCTGTGCTGCTCGGTCAGCATGGTGCGTCGGACAGATTCGGTTTTGACGTGTTCCATCACGGCAAGGTACTGCCAGGTGACGTTGACCTTGACGGAATATTCGTCCTCGCCCGTTTTGACCCCGGGTGCGTTGAGCAGGCTGTCGGGAGCGCCATCGAGTTCGGCCCTGGTGAACTTGAGGGTTTTCTGCGCCTTGGTGATGTTGCGGTCGAAGTCAGTGGTCACCGAACTGAGTTCCTTGCGCAGTTTTTCGACCTCGTCACGCTGTGGTTTCGGCAATCCGAGGCCCGCGCGTCGGTAATCGCGCAAGGTTTCATCGAAAAGTTTTTTCGATTCGCCCTCAAGCTTTGGCTGCGTGTCGGCATAAGCCTTGACTGCGCGGTAAACATCTTCGCGATAGTCGAGTCCCACACCCCATTCCTCCAACTGCTTGACGGCTTCTGTCGCTGCGTCGCGCATGGTGGAACTGGTGCTGGTTTCCTTGATGAGTTGCAGGCGGTTCATCGCGCCGGAGATCTGGAAGTTGATCTGGTCGAGAGCGCCGATGGTGTTCCCGAAATTGACCTGCCTGGATTGAAGCCTCCCGATCTGGTCGAGAGCGGCGTTCGCGTCGGCCATCGTTTTTCTGGCGGTGGATGCGATGGCGTCGGGCGAAGTCTCGAAGGCAGGGAGGCTGAGTTCGTTTTTGAATTTGCGTCCGGCCTTTTGGAAATCAGTGAGTGACGGAGTGCTTGAAGTTGTGTGATTCATCGTGGTGGAACACGCGGCGAGAATCGCGGCGAGTGCTATCGCGGAGAAAAGTTTGAATCGCATGAGGTTCAAGTTGCGAATCCAGGCGGGTTCAAGCAAGAGTGAAAAGCGTCAGAGGCGGAAGATGTTTCACATGCCGCTGAACGCGATCAAGTCGCCGCCATCGCGGGTTCGGCTTCACATGATTCCTTGCCGCAACCGCAGCCGCCTTCCTCCTGATCGGTGAAGCCGTGGTTGTCCCAGCTTGGGTCAAGGCCGAGGTCTTTCAACATCTGGAGGTCTTTCTCGACGGGCTGATTGAGCGTGGTGAGATAATTCCCAACCATCAATGCGCTCGCGCCTGCCATGAAAATCATGCTCTGCGCGTCTCGCAAATTCACGGTGCGTCCTCCGGCGATCATGATTTCCTTTCGCGGCAGGATGAAGCGGAAACAGGCGATGGTTTTGAGGAT
>CAZFNB010000346.1:0-3953 GCA_964520235.1 uncultured Bifidobacterium sp.
AGCACTACCTTGACACGGTAGGGGTCACAGGTTCGAACCCTGTATCGCGCACCATCTTTCCACCTCGCCCCACTTTGATGAACTTAATTTCTGGCCACAGATTATTATTACACATGAAACACGGATTTTGCGGTCAATTTACGGTAACGGTGTTTCATCCGTGGCCCAAAGCCCCTCGACTTAGAATGACAGAAACTTCAGCACTTGGACCTCTTTCTTGAACACGAGCTGGATGGTGTTCTTGTCAAACTTCACATCCAGCGGGCCGCGTTGCTGGAAATGTTCCCACATGATCCGCCCATTCTTCGGGCTGATACGTTTGATGCGCAGATACGAAGGCGTGTCCATCCCGAAACCGCTCCCCTCCTCCTCGTCCCGCCGGTAGGAACTCATCATGTAAATGTATTCACCTTCCAGATACGTCAGCGAGCCGGTGAGCGGCGATGACCAGAGTTGTTTGCCGGATTTTTCGTCGAGCTTGAGAAGAACGTCGTGCGTGTCGTCGCCCACGTTGATCTGGCGCGAGTATTTGATCTTCTCCGTGGTGGCGGTGGTGGAATTCACATAAATGCTTCCGGCGTTGTCAAAATACAAACTGCTGATGCCCACCGACGGCAGACGCCACTTCGCGTTGCCGGAGGCCGCGTCGAACGCGCTCAACACACCCGCATCGAAAACATAGAGCGTGCCGTCGCGTTCCACCACGGGGCCAAGTCCGCGCAGGCCGTCTTCCTCGTCCAGTTCCATCCGGTGACTGGTGAGGTTGTAAGTCAACGTGCTCTCCCATTTTTTCTTGTTCGTTTTGTCGAGCGCAATAAGCGTCTTGCCCGCCGAGACAACGTTCAGCGTCTTCGTCGGAAAGACATACGGCGGGCCGATGACCTCACCCTTCCACGCATCTGTCTCCTTCGTGCTGCCGTCCCTCACCGTCACAGCGTAACGGCTCACGTCCTCGACCACTTTGCCGAGTCCCGAGTCGCGCTGCATCTCGTTGAGGATTTCGTTGGCGACCTCCATGGATTGAGTGACGTTAACCGGACCATCGAGCGCGGATTTTTTCGGTGGCGCTTTCATCGCATTGTGTTCGATGACCTTGGCTTCGACGAGTTTCTCGGACACCTTCACGTCGCCATGGGTCGAATGCAGCGTGTATCTATGTTCGGAGTAATCCGGCTCGCGATCTCCATCCAACCCGCCGCTCGGTCCGCCGTTCTCGCTCGCCAGCTCGTTCAGTATCCGTTGTTGATTGCGCATGACGGAGAGGGTCGCGGGCGCGGCAATTTTTTCCGTGAACGGTGCGTTGGCCAGTTGTGCGGCGAGCTTCTGGGGATCAAGTTGACCCGGGGGCAATGCCGGGCCGGCGGGTTTTGCAACAGGTTTGCCGGCGACGATGTTGTTGCTGGTATTGTTTGAAGCAGCCAGGGCCGTCGGAGCGATTTCACCGAACGGGGAGTTTGTCGTGATTTCGCCGTTGACGAGATTGACCTTGCGGATGATCTCGTTGTCCTTGTTGTCCACGTCCGTCAGCACCGCCTCCGTATCCTTGCCGCGGACAAATTCCACCGAGCCTTCGCAGGGGATTTCCTGGACGGGATTGCCCGTGTCCCAATCAAAGCGCGTCAGTTTATTGTCGCCCGCCACCCAGATGTTGTGTCCGTGAACGCGCAATTCCAATCCGGTTTCGGCTTCCTCCTGCCATTCCTTGATCATGTCCTCGAGGGACGGGATTTTCATGTCGTCGTCGGCATACAAGCCCACGCCCGTCCTCTTCTGTTCAACCATTTTCTTGAGTTCCTCCTGCGCCTCGGCGGCGAGCTTCTTCCTGTCAACAGCATGACGCAGCCAGATTTGTTTCTTCGATTTCGTGTCGTATCGAGCGAGCTTGTCGCCGTGAATGAAAACAATCTGGCCTGGTTCGCACAAGGCGCTTTGCCCCGACTTGGCCGGCTCGTCATCGAACCGCACCGTGAATGCGGGACTTGGCCGTGAACCGAACCATGCATACCAGAACCACACGCCGAGAATCGCGAGAGCCACCGCCGCACCCAGCTTGAACCACAATCCTATCTTGCTCCATTCCTTTGCGCCTGCCACGTCACGCTGGCCCTCGAACACCGGCACTTCGATCCCCTGCAACTCCGCCTTCTCCTTGCAATGCGGCGAGCAGACGTAACCGAACAACCTCATACATTCGGTACAGATTCCCCTGCCGCAGACGACGCATTGCTCCGTGACACGCAACCGGGGATGCTTGACGCAAAAGCGCGCATCAACCACGTCAGGAACTTCAGCAGGTTTCGGCTCGCTGCGATGCACGCGCACGGTCGGCGCAGCGGGCACGGCCTGGGCGATGGATTCGCGCGTCTCCACGGGTGCTGTCGGCACAACGGGTTCGGGTGTCGGCGCTGCCACGCGAACCGGTGGTGTGGGGACAACAATTCTCACTGGCGCTGAAGCAGGTGGCGGCACTGCAACGGGTGGGGGCGCTTCCACACCCGATGCAGGCACGACGGACGGTGATGTGACTGAAACACGGATCGGCGCAACGGAAGGCGGAGTAACCGCGACCGGCG
This sequence comes from uncultured Bifidobacterium sp., assembly GCA_964520235.1. Taxonomy (GTDB): domain Bacteria; phylum Verrucomicrobiota; class Verrucomicrobiia; order Limisphaerales; family JADLHS01; genus JADLHS01. The sequence continues at coordinate 2,574 of CAZFNB010000346.1, forward strand.
CAGGCGCAACATCAATCACCGGTGCATCCGACGACGCAGCGGGCGCGGCAATTTTTTGCGGTGGTGGCGGAGCAATCTCGACGCGGGGCGGAACGACATGCGCCGGCCGGGGTGCAGAAGTCACCGGCGCAGAAGGCTTCATCACGATCTCAGCCACGGGACGCGGCGCGGCGTTGCCTGATTCCTGACGGATGAGCGCGTTGATGTTGGCGGACAGATCCGCGCCGCACGCAGGACACGCAAATTGCACGGGCCTCGCCGCCATGTCAGGCGTCACATCGAAGGCATATTTGCCGCCGCAAGCACATTGAACTTTCATAGGTCAGGGTTTCGGATTCAACAGCACCACGCCCGGAGTCACGGGAAGGTCAAACTTCAACAACGCCGGACTCCGCTCGACGTGGCCGTCGGTAAAAAGAATGTTGCCGCCAAATTTGTGATGATTGTTACCCGGCGGTTTGCCATCGGCGGAGAACGCCTGCTGGTAATTTGATTTTGAAAGCGAGTTGATCTGCGCATCAGTCATCAACGCAGTCAAGGCAGGCGTCGCGCGGCGGCCCATGTAGTAGGCGTAGCTGATGCGATGCTTTGTGAGCGATTCACCCGGTGGCAGCGGCTTGTCCTTGCTGCCGGGACAGATGAACATCGAGGTGTCGGCGTTATACCGCGGCACCAGCAGATCCAGCGCGGCCTCGGAAGTGACGGCGTTGGTGACGAGCGGAAAAATTCCATTGAAGTCGTTCGCGTAAATGCCCATTGAAACGTAAAGCTTCAGGAGTTGCGCCTCACACGCGACCTTGCTCTTGGTCTGCTTGTCTTTGGAACTGAATCCCCACATGGCCGTGAAGAGGATCATGATGATAAGCATGACGAAGAGCAGTTCGATCAATGAAAACGCCCTGCGCCCTGCCCGCCGGATGCCCGCCGGTGGCTGCCACTGTCTGGACTGCTCCACTGCCTTCATGCGACCGCGATAAGTTCGGTTTCCGCCAACGCCTCGCATCATCGGATTTCCGACCGGGCAAGGTTATGAGCGTGAAACGATTCTTAGTCCGCCAGCGAGGCTTGGCAAGTGAATTGGCGGATAATCTTGAATAGCCGCCCTGCGATGGCGTCCATTCCCTTGTTGCCATGAAAACACCTATCCAATCCTCGCTTGTGGTGCTGGCGGCGTTTCTCACCGTTTCCGCGCAAGCCCAATACATCACTTACAGCTCTTACGATGGCGCACCTGCGTACATCACAACTCCCGTCGCCTACGAACCGCCGGTGATGTACACCCAGCCTGTCATATACCAGTCACCTGTGACGTATTACGGCCCGGTCTATTACATGAACGCGCCCGCGCCGCAATACACCACAGCTCCGTGTGAGGCTTCA
>CAZFNB010000347.1:0-3947 GCA_964520235.1 uncultured Bifidobacterium sp.
GGTCAGATCAAAAAGCGCGTTGGTCGTCACGTAGTTCGTCGTGAGGAAAAAATAATTAGAGGACACGTAAAGATTCGTGGCGATGCTGGCGAGCGCGGCGAAGTAGTAGCCGGTGTTCGGCGTGAGGTTGGTCAGCAGAACCGCATGACTCGTGAGCAACGCGGAGTTTGACGCGGTCAATGAAGTCATGTTGGTCGTCGTTCCGTATTTCAATTGCGTCGTCGCAGCGCTGATGGTTGTCCAGGTAACGGTGGCGGCGGTGTCGTCGGGCAGGACGTTGACGTTTGTAAAAAATCCCGGCACCGGCGCAGCGTAAATGCCGAAGGACGCGCCCACGGTACGCTCGCGCCCGGCGCTCGGCACCGCGCTGTCGCGATTCAACGGCACAGCTTTGCCGGTGGAGTCCATCATCGCCATGCACGTGGAACCGCCGCCGTCCAGATTGACGCCATCGTATGCGCCAAAGAGCTTGAGCCACTCGGCGGTTTCCCAATCACACGCGCCAACGCTGTAACCGGGTTGCCGTCCGTCAATCACCATCAGATAAAGATAGCGGCGATCCTGTGAGAGGCCGAACGCCGTGCGCGGATCAAGATCGCCCGATGTGCAGGAGTTGTTTGATGCCACATTCACGCCTTGATACACCAACGGATAGGCACCCGAGACGGCGGTGTAAACACCCGCAGTCGAAGCCGCCGGCAAATTTGTCGGATAAAATGTCGGCGTGTTGTTTGTGCTGAACTGGATCACACACGGATCACCGCTGGAGTCGTTGGGGGAAACGAGCACGCCCTGACTGATCAGCAGGCCGCTGGCGTTAAAAGCCGTTCCCTCCGGCAAGGTGTAACCCGGCGAGCTGCTCGAACCGGGCTGAAAGAAACGGTTGCAGTTGATGCCGATTGAGAGGTTGTAGGTTTTGACGAAGTTTGTGCAGGTCATCCCGTAGGTTTCCGCGCCGTTGGAAACCCAGTTCGTGCGACGCGGCGAGGTTTTGAAACTGATGTCCGGGTCGGTGAGATCCACACGCAGGCAGTTGACCACCTGCAAATCAGGAAAACCACCGCCGCCCACCGTGTTTGTGGCGATGGCGCGTTCGATGCCTTTGAAGATCGGCACCCAAGGGCCGATGACGGTCGCAGCGTGCGATTCCGGTATGAGACAAACCGCGCCGACAAGCATCAGTGCGAGACACGCCGCGCGCTGCTTCATCGGGAAACTATTTTTGAAACACATAAAGCGATTCCGATTTTGCGTCCGCACAAATCCGTTCAAAGGATTCCTCGCGGCTTGGAGAACACGGTCGGGTCCGTGCCCGTTGCGATCTCGACGGCGATGGCTTCGCGCAGGTTGCGTGTGATGATTTTGTAGATGCTGCCGTCGCCGCTGACAACGTTTCCTTTGAGGACATGGATGTTTTTGTCCCACGCCGCGTCAATCGAACTGCCCATGTAGCTGTTCCATGTCGCGTCCAGTCCGCCGCCACCACCGAGCACATTGCGGTCGCCGAAAAGAATCTGCTTGGATCTGTTGGCGCTGACCATGTTTGTGCCGATGAAATAGCTGACGTGCAGATCGCCGCGCAACGCCGTCCAGTTCGCCGCCGTGCGTTTTGTTTTGTCCGCGTCCGCAGGGCAGGTGAGTATGGCGAAGTTGCTGAGTTCGTTCGAGGCGACGCGGAAATGATCCGTCCAATCCGCCGAACCGATGCTGCCTTCCGCGCTCACGTCCAGTTGCCAAGGGCGTTTGTCGTTGTGGTCATCCGTCCACATGCGCAGACCGAGATCGGTTTGTTTCAGGTTGTTGAGGCACGCGGTCTCCTTCGCCCGCGCCTTGGCCTTGCCCAAGGCCGGCAGCAGCATGGCGGCAAGGATCGCGATGATGGCGATGACGACGAGCAGTTCAATCAACGTGAATGCTTTCAAACGACTTCCAGTTTTCATAAATTTCCAATCCTCACGACCCGCAATGAATCCCTGTCGAACCATGCTTCACCCGCGCGCGCGCGGAGTTCACATATCAACTCCACTTCCGCGATCGCTTCCGCAACCTCAAATTCTGCACGCAGCGTGCGCCATTGTGAATCACCAACGAACGATTCCGAACGTTCCGGGCGACCGCCGACCCGCAAAGCGGCGCCCTGCCTCGTGCCGAAAGGCAGTGGCTCGACACCGGAAACGCTGGCCTGACCCATGAAAGAATAACGTCCGCGAGGCAACAAAACATTTGTGCGCCAGGACGCTGAAGCGGGTGCGCGTGTGGAAATTTGAAGCGACCTGATGCCGGTGACGCTCACTTCGTTCATGTCGCAGTCTGACGGTTTTGCGACGATCTCCCATCCTGTCGGATGCCCGACGCCATCGTTCAACTCCATCGGCTTTCGAGGAGGGCGTTTCATTTGTGCGAGCAGGTTCGACCTTCGATTTACAATGCGCTCCTTGATGGCGTCGGTCTCCGCTTTCACGGCGGCAAATTCACTTTTTCCGAGTACCGGGCGAAGTTCCTGCACGAGTTGTTCGATGCGGTTCGTGAGCCGTCCGACGTTGAAAACATTCGTCAGCAATGCGCCGAACGCCGTGGCATAGGCACGCCTGCCTTCTGCTGTTTCCATCAACGCCTGAGCTGCCGCGCCGCCCCAATGCGGCTGCCATGGAAAATCCGCTGTGCCGAAAAGCTGATCCATTCCACTTGGGAAAAACGTCATCCGGTCACTGTCCAGATCGTGATAAACGCGGAAGTTGTTCCGTGCAATGCAATAGCCATCCCGGTGGCCGAGCAGGATTTCCATGGCCATGAAATCCACGAAACGCTTCGTGTCGAGTGACGATTCAAGTTTCTTCCAGCGGGCTGCAAGGTCTGGCTCCTCGATGGCGGCGGCCAGTCGTTTGAGCGCTGAGCGATCTTTGTCAAACGGAGCCGCCACTGAATTTCTATCCAGTTCCTCGTTCACATCGTGGCCGGTTTCCGGTTCATAAAGTTCACCGCCGACTTTTTGGAAATGCTGTGCGAGAAAATCCTCGGTGAACCCTTCTTTCAACACGTAAAGCCCGAGCACGCGTGCGTTCAACTCCACCAGCGCCCGTGTGACTCGAGGCGCGGGAATGCCCGCTGCTTGAAACAATTCACTGCCCAATTTCTCATTTGTGTAACCCGGGTCTTCGACGGAATTGTTCAGATGAATCCGCCGCAGTCCGTGAAACTTCCGGCCCGCCTCGAAACGGCTGAAGTCGAGCGTCAGCGATGGCTTGTCGTCGAGCGGACGAAAACTTCCAGTCGCTCCCTTCAACCGGATTGCGACCTGTGAATAAACAGAACCGCCGTCAGACACATTGCCGGAGACAAACTCCCGCGTGTTGGTGCGCAGACTCGCGATTGATTCTGGCTTGAGTTCAATTTGAATCCGACGGATCACGCCGTTGGTGAAAAGATCGTCACCAAACTTTGTGGATGTAGTTTGCGCCGCTCGCAAACCCGCCAGGCCGCACAACATCAGCAAGGCGCACGCGACCATGTGCCACCGGGCGAATCGAGCGAGGTTGTCGAGTGGTTGCTTCATTTGGCTTCCCGCTCGGGATTTTTTTTGAGGACGACCAAGGCATTTGGCGCGGGTCGCTCCTGACCTTCGCTCGGGCTGTTTCGCAAACTGCCAAGCGCCCACAATGTCGAAGAACCGCCGCCATCAAGATTCATTGCTTCTTCGCAGCCCAGTTTGTTGAGCATGAAGTCGGCGAGTTCGGCAAACGTCATTCCCACGGAGACATCGAGTTGTCGTCCGTCCACTTCGACGAGATAAAAATGCGTCTTGCTACAGCCGAGCGCCGTGCGCGGATGGCGGACATGTATCCAACCTTTCCACGTCATCACCTTCCCGCCTTTCACCAGCGCCGGGCCGCCTCCGATGGCCACCTCCGCGCCCGCAAGATCGGGAAATGTTTCCGTGATGACCTGCA
>CAZFNB010000348.1:0-3936 GCA_964520235.1 uncultured Bifidobacterium sp.
AACATGCGGGCGAACGCGTAAAGATCGGCGGGCACGCCGTGCATTATCTGCGAGGAGAAATTCAGATGCCTGAATGAGGCGTTGCTGGTGGGCGTTGTCGCGCTGCGACAACGCCGCCGCGTAACAGCGGCGGAACGGATGCGTGGGCGTGTTTCCCGCAAAGTATTGCGCCGCTGTACGCGGCGCTACTGCTCGCAGCGCGAGCAGTCCCACCGGGTGAAAGAATCGCAAAAAAAAGCGAGGAAGATGACGGCGACTTCGCTAGATTTCGTCCGGCTCAAGCGAGCCACCTGCTATGGAATGGATGAATCAAATGCCTGCTGCCCAGCCTGTCGCCTGGGCGGTTCTGGTTTTGTCATTGATCGGTGCACTGGGATTGGGCATCGCGAGCGTGAAGGTGCGCGGTGTCGGGCTCGGCATCGCGGGCGTGCTCTTTGCCGGAATCATCGTCGGCCATTTTGGACTTCACATCGAAAAGGAGATCCTCGAATTCGTCCGCGAGTTCGGATTGATCCTGTTCGTGTTCACGATCGGCCTGCAACTCGGCCCGGGCTTTTTCGCATCGTTACGCAAGCAGGGATTGAAACTTAACTCGCTCGCGCTGGGTGTAGTCGTTTTGGGCGTGGTCGTGATGCTCGTGCTGGCGAACAAGCTTCTGGGGATTGATTTCATCGCATCGCTCGGATTGTTTTCCGGGGCGACGACGAACACGCCTTCTCTCGGCGCGACGCAACAGACGCTCAAGACGCTGGGCGAGGCGTTCGCGGACAAGTCCACGTTGCCCGCGCTGGCTTATGCGGTGGCATATCCGGGTGGCGTGTTCGGCATCATCCTCGCCTTGCTGGCGCTGCGATTCGCGTTTCGCATCAACCCCGAGCAGGAAGCCGAGGCTTACCGCGCGGAACAGCGCAAGGGCATTGACCCGCTTGAACGCATGAATCTCATCGTCGAAAACGCGAACCTCGAAAACCTTTCCATCGGGGACATTCCCGGTCGCCGCGAGACGGGCGTGGTGGTTTCGCGAATCCGCCACGCTGGCGCGATGCAAGTGCAGACGGCCACTGAACACACGGTGTTGCATTGCGGCGACATCATCCTTGCGGTCGGTTCGCGGAAGAATCTCGAGAAGTTCCGCGTCATCGTCGGACGCGAAAGCGACGTGAATCTTGCCAAGGCGCCGGGCCGCGTGGTTACGCGAAAGATCGTTGTGACCCGCAAGGACAAGCTTGGGAAGACGATCGACGAACTTGGATTGGACGAACGTTTCGGTGTGACGGTGACGCGCGTGACGCGGGCTGACATCGAGATGACGGCGTTGCCGGAACTGGCGTTGCAGTTCGGCGACATGCTGCAAGTGGTCGGTGAAGAAGACGCCATGCCCGCCGTGACAAAGGAGCTGGGGAATTCCGTGCGCGCATTGAACGAGACGAATTTCATTCCGATCTTCGTGGGCATCGCGCTGGGTGTGTTGCTTGGGACGTTGCCGATTTATTTTTCAGGAATGCCCGTGCCCGTGCGATTGGGCATCGCGGGCGGGCCATTGTTGCTGGCGATAATCCTGAGTCGTGTCGGACGCATCGGGCCGCTGGTTTGGTACATGCCAGCCAACGCGAACACGGCGTTCCGCGAGCTGGGCATCGTATTGTTTCTGGCGTGCGTGGGATTGAAGGCTGGCGAAAAATTTTTCAGCACGGTGTTCACGCATGAAGGCTTGCTGTGGCTCGCGGGGGGATTCGCCATAACGGTTTTGCCGTTGCTGATCATCGGCATCATCGCGCGCGGAGTGATGAAAATGAATTTCACCGCCATCAGCGGTTTGCTTGCAGGCAGCATGACAGATCCGCCTGCGCTTGCGTTCGCGAATGCAGTCTGCAAATCGGATGCACCATCGGTCGCCTACGCCACCGTTTATCCGTTGACGATGTTGCTGCGCATCGTGGTCGTGCAGATTCTGGTGCTGTTGTTTTGCCGGTGACGTACAGAGTGCTGGCAGCAAGGTAGAACGGCTCGCGCTGCGAGCCGTAGCGCCGCGTGCAGCGACGCAATGGCTTTGCTCAGAGTCTCGTACCATCCATTCCGCCCGCTGCTACGCCGGCGAAGTTCTCGCAGCGCGAGAACTGCTACCACCCAAGCCCGAGTCCACGGTGGTGCTGCCGCCGTCGCCATGACGTTTTGCATTGCAGCCGCGCCGCGCAGTGGCAATCTCTTGCCGTTTTTCATGAAGCTGAAATTCAAAAACATCGAAGGTTCAATCGTGGCGCCGCAAGGTTTCCTAACCAGTGGCGTGTTTTGTGACATCAAGCGGCTCGGCACGGGCAAAGGCTCGCAGAAGGGCAAGAAGCGCGACCTCGCGCTGATCGTGTCTGAATTACCGGCGACGGTCGCGGGCATGTTCACGACGAATCAAGTGTGCGCCGCGCCGGTGAAGGTTTGCGTCGAGCGCGTGAAGAAGGGCGTCGCGCAGGCCATCGTGGTGAACTCCGGCAATGCCAACGCCTGCACGGGCAAGCAAGGCATGAAGGACGCGCGCAAAATGACGGCGGTGCTCGCGAAGGAATTGCACATGCCGGAGGAACAGGTTTTGGTCGGTAGCACCGGACGCATCGGCGTGACGATGCCGATGACGAATGTGAAGTCGGGCATCCTGCACGCATTGCGAATCCTCGGCAACGACGCGGCACACGCAACGGAAGCTGCCGAAGCCATCATGACGAGCGACACGAAGCCGAAACAGATTGCAGTGGAATTTACGCTCGGCGGCAAGAAGGTGCGCATCGGCGGCATCTGCAAAGGCGCAGGGATGATCCAGCCCGGCATGTCGGCCACGGGGGCGCGCCCGGCGGCGTTGCCGCACGGGGGATTGCACGCGACGATGCTGTGTTTTGTCACCACAGATGCAGCGATTGAGGCGAAGTTGTTGCAGGCTTCGCTGCAGGAAGCGGTGGCGCAGAGTTTCAATCGCATCACGGTGGATGGCGATATGAGCACCAACGATACGGTGCTGGTGTTGGCGAATGGATTGGCGGGGAACAAAAAGCTGGTGGGGCGAGCAGCCTCGCGAGCCGGCTCGTCAGGAGCCTCGCCCCACCAAACGTTTCAGGACGCGCTCAATTATGTCACATTGGAGCTTGCCAAAATGATCGTGCGCGATGGCGAAGGTGTGCATCGCGTGGTGACGGTGCGGGTGAATGGCGCGAAGACGATTCAAGACGCGGACGCGGCAGCTCGCGCCGTGGCAAACAGTGCGCTCGTCAAAACGAGCTGGCACGGTGGCGACCCAAACTGGGGCCGCATCATTGACGCGATTGGTTATTCTGCCGCGACGGTGGTCGAGGAGAAAGTGGACATCGGTTACAGCGCGCCGAACTCGAAGAAGATTCTCTGGAGTCTCAAGCGCGGTCAGCCGACGAAGGCGACGTTCAAGGAACTTTGCCTTGCCGCCGCACCGAAGGAATTCGTGTTGCACATCAATCTGAATCTCGGCAAGGCCAGCGCCGTCATGTATGCGGCGGATTTGACCGAGCATTATGTGGATTTCAACAAAGGCGATGTGACAGACCCGACAACACTCGGAGGTTAATCATGAAAAGAAACCTGCTTATCCTCCTGATGTTTGCATTTGCAGTTGGTGTGAATGCCGAGACGACGAACCAGATTTCCAGCATCCTCCTGCCAGGGGCAAAACTGGAAAAGCTCGCAGGCGACTTCAAATTCACCGAAGGCCCGACCGCCGACCGCGACGGCAACGTCTTTTTCACCGATCAGCCAAACAATCGCATCCTGAAATGGAGTGTGGACGGGAAGCTTTCCACGTTCAAGCAACCGGCGGGCCGTGCGAACGGGATGTTTTTTGACGCGCAGGGAAATCTCATCGCCTGCGCGGATGAGAACACCGAATTATGGTCCATCAGCCCCGATGGCAAGCACACGGTGTTG
>CAZFNB010000349.1:0-3935 GCA_964520235.1 uncultured Bifidobacterium sp.
TCCTTCAAAAACACACGGTCGCACCAGTCGCCGAAGCGTTCTTTTGCGTTTCGCTCTTTGGCAAAGCGCGTCAACACGGGGCGAAGTTCTGTTTCCAAGTCGGCTTCTTTCAATGTTTCCTTCCAGACACGATTCAATCGCGTGCCAGAAGCATCGCCGCCGAGCCAGACTTGATAACGTCCGGGCGCTTTGCCAACGAACCCAATCTCTGCCATGTAAGGCCGGGCGCAGCCGTTGGGGCAGCCGGTCGAGCGGATGATGATCTCTTCGTTCGTGAGGCCGAGGTCGCCGCAGAGTTTTTCGATGCGGTCAACGAGGCCGGGCAAGGCGCGTTCGGATTCGGCAAGCGCGAGGCCGCACGTCGGCAACGCCGGGCAGGCCATCGAATTGGCGTGCATCACGGTGGTTTGATTTTCGGTCTTCACACCATGCGACGCCAGCAGCGCATTGATGCCGGCTTTGTCGGCTTCGGAAACATTTGCGAGAATCACGTTCTGGTTCGCAGTCAGGCGGAATTCGATGTTCGAGAATCTTTCCGCGATCTGGCGCAACGCGATTTTCTGCGCACCTTTCACACGACCAGTCTCAACGAACATGCCGAGAAACCACGAACCGTCCACGGCCTTGTGCCAATCAAGAATGTCGGCAGTGGTCGTGAACTTGTATGGCTTCGCAGGCGCAAGCTTGATGCCCGCGCGCTTTTCGACTTCAGCGCGCGTCCAATCCGCACCGCGTTCCTGGACAACATATTTGAGGCGCGCGTGTTTGCGGTCAGTGCGGTCGCCGTAATCGCGGTGAATCGTCAGCACGGCCTTGGAAATCTCGACGAGATGTTCCGGCGTGAAGAAGCCAAGTTCGCTCGCAAGGCGCGGATAAGTTTCCTGATTGTTGTGCGTGCGTCCCATCCCGCCGCCAACGACGAGATTGTAGCCGACGAGTTTATCATTCTCGACAACGGCGATGAAGCCGAGGTCGTTGGTGAAAACGTCGAGGTCATTCACCGGCGGAATGACGAACGCCGTTTTGAATTTGCGCGGCAGATAGGTTTTACCGTAGAGCGGGTCAATGAACGCCTGATTGAACGGGTCGTCAATCTTGAGTTGGAAGCCGTCAATCCAGATGGCGTGGTAGGCGCGGGTCTTGGGACTGAGCGCATCGGCCACACGCACGCAATCCTGATACACCTGTTCGCGCGCCTTGGTGTAAGCAGGGATGGGCGGCGCGAGGACGTTACGGTTCACGTCGCCGCACGCAGCGAGTGTGGAGAGCAGCGCATCGTTGATTTTTTTTACGAGCAAACGGAGGTTCGCTTTGACGACGCCGTGAAATTGAATGCTCTGGCGTGTGGTGATGCGGAGCGTGTTGTTGCCGTAAAGCCACGCGAGTTCGTCGAAGACACACCATTGCTTCGCCGTCATCACGCCACCAGGAATTCGCCCGCGAATCATCATGATGAACTTCTTGCCACCTGAACGCGCGTCGCGGTCGTCCTGCTGGTAGATGCCGTGAAATTTCAGGAATTGATTGTCGTCCCCGTTGAACTGGTCAACACCGGGGTTGGCGAGCGTGGCCGCGATAGTACCGGCAAGAGTCGGGATTGCGTCCTTGATGATTTCGTTGTGAGTCAGTTCAGCGGGCATATCGGTCGTTGTTGCCATAAATCAAATCACATCTTAACAGTGAAATTCACTCCGTCGAGAACACATTTTGCAGATACCCGACTTGTTTGGTGTGGTTTTCAAAAACTGCTGGCGGAGAAACAATCCGCTGTCGTCTTCGACAGCATCAGGCCCAAAGTTTTTGAACGTGAGCAACGCCGGCTTTGACCTCATCCACCTTCAATGATGGGCTGAACTCGAACACCTTGATGTGCTGCGGCCTCACCATCGGTTTGAGCGAGGCAAAGTCCACACAACCCGTGCCGGGTGCGCAATGATCGCGCGCGGGCACTTGAACGTCGTGAATGTGAAAGCCCGCGAGCCGCTCGCGTTGCGAGTCGAGAAAGATCGAGTGGCGGATGAAGCCGAGGTTCTCCTTGATCTGCGCGTGGCCGGTGTCATGCCAGTAAGTCAGGAACGGGCTGGAGATCTCACGAAACAACGCATCGAAGTCCGGCTCGAACGGAATCTCCTCCAAACCTTCGCGGTTTTCGCATCCAAGACGGATGCCACGCGACTCGGCGTCGGGCAAAATCTTCTGCAACGACTCGTACATCCGGGCGACAAATTTGTCCTTCTTCGCATCGCGCTTCTGAATCACCTCGGCGCAGAGTTTTTCGTATCTGACGGAATCCTTTTCACCGCGCCCGACCATGTCCTTGAGTTTGTCAGAATATTCCTTCATCTTGATGCTGCCGAGATGAAGCACGACGAGCCGGGCGTTGACGCGCGTGGCAAACTCGAGCGTCTTGAGCGTGTGGCGCACGGCAAGTTCACGCTGGCGCGGAGACTCGTCTGAAAACAAGAACAGATTGGGCGCGGCGTGGTTCACGCCCATCGGCAGCGGGCAGAAATTGTGAAGCGTGGAGATTTTCATCTCACCCGCATTCACCGCATCGAGGATGCCCGGCACAAGACTGATGCGAGTACCGTGGCTGAGTTCGGCGTATTCAAAACCGAGATCACGGATTTCGCGCAACATGGCGCGACCGTCCGTATGGCGATGCGAATTCCAGCAGGTTGAAAACGAATACATGCTCGTACCGAATCCCGAAGGGTCAGACCGGGGAAATCAAAATGGGTTCAAACTACAACCTTGTTCTCTCCAATAAAAAACCGGGTGCGGTCGTCCATGCGGCCACACCCGGCGTAAATCCAACGATTGCGGATCAGAGATCCGCGTAGCGGGCGCTCAACATGGCGGAAAAGCGCGCGGCTTTTTCCTTGCGACGACGACGTTCGCTGGGCTTCTCATAATGCCGGTGGCTGCGAACGACGCGCAGTGTCCCTTCGCGGTCGATCTTCTTTTTCAATCGCCGCAGGGCTTTGTCCACGGACTCGCCTTTTTTCAGTTTAATCTCGGTCAATCCAATTCACTTCCTCTCCGGGGGAGACAGCCGGCGGTTGGCCGGGTGCTCGAAAATGGGCGCGCAGTATGGGTTCACGAACGGTGGACGTCAACCAGCAATTCTGTTCCAAAACGCAGCAGTTTGCGGACGTCGGCATCGGTTTTGGCCTCGGCATAGATCCGCAGGATCGGCTCCGTGCCCGAACCACGCAACATCAACCATGAGCCGTCCTGTGCGACAAACTTGACACCGTCAAACGATTTCACCTCGGCAAGCGGCGAACGCAGCAACTTTGCAGGAGGATTGGCTTTGAGGTGCTCCATCAGTGCCGCGCGCTTTTCCAGCGGGAAATGCGTGTCAATTCTCCCGTAGCGATGTGGGCCAAACTCCTTTTCAAGGCTCGCAACGAGTTTGTTGAGCGAAACGCGCTCGACTGCGAGCAGCTCCAGCAACATCAAACCAGCGGCAATGCCGTCGCGTTCGGGAATATGCCCGGGGAAACCGATGCCGCCGCTTTCCTCCGCACCCAGCAACACGTCGCCCTTGATCATTTCGGCGCAGATGTATTTGAAGCCGACGCCGGTTTCGACGAGCGGGAGATTCCACGCGGCGCACATCCTGTCCACCATCGAGGTCGTCGTCAGCGCCTTCACCACCCGTCCCCTGCCCTTGCGATTGTTGAAGAAATGATGCAACAACAGGCAGATCAGATTGTGCGTGGTGAGATATTTGCCGCGCCCATCCATGCCGCCAACGCGGTCGGCGTCGCCATCTGTGACAAGACAAAGATCGTGAGGGTGTGCGCGCAGAAAAGCCTGGCTGCGGCCGTAATTCGCCTCGACCGGTTCGGGATTGATGCCGCCAAAAAACGGATCGTGCTTCGCGTTGAGGGTCGTGACCTTGCAGGTCGTGTGAGCGAGCAATTCCT
>CAZFNB010000350.1:0-3926 GCA_964520235.1 uncultured Bifidobacterium sp.
TGATCTGGTATTCTGGAATACGCAACTCGCGGTGGCCGATTTGCCGACGCTCACAAGCGCACTGCGTGTTGCCGGAACAACATTTGTTTCCAAGCCTACTGGCAGCGCAACGGCACAGATCATTCGCGATCCGGATGGACATGCGCTGCAATTGAACTCCGCTCCCGGCTTCATCACGCGCAATTGATTTCGCGATGAAAGGTTTGCTGCGCTTTGCCGACTCACCTCCACCAGTCATTCAACCCGTAATCGAAATCGAAAATGAAAAAGACCGTTCTTAGTTTAATCATCGCAATCACGCTCGGGGTCAGCAGCCAGGCGGCTGACACCAATGCAAAATCTCTCGTCCTCAAAAACAAACAGGGGCTCGCCATTCAGGGCTACGATCCCGTGGCCTACTTCACCGACAGCAAACCGATGAAAGGCAACGCCAAGTTCAGTTCCGAATATGAAGGGTCGAAATATCTCTTCGCGTCAGCCGAGCACAAAGCTTTGTTCGATGCCGAGCCGGCGAAGTATGCGCCCGCTTACGGCGGCTATTGTGGTTACGCCGCGAGCATTGATCGGTTGTCCCCGATCTCGCCGGAGTGGTTTCAGATCATTGATGGGAAGTTGATCCTGCAACACAACAAGAAGGCGTTCGACCTCTTCAACAAGGAACTCGCGCCAAACGTGCAGAAAGCCGATGCCAACTGGCCGGGGCTGGTGGCGCGCAACGGCGTGTTCGGCGGCAAGACGCTGGTGTTCACGGATAATATGGGCGTTGCCCTCGAAGGTTATGATCCGGTGAGCTATTTCACCTACGGCAAGCCGGTGAAGGGCGACAAGAAGATTGAAGCCACGTTCAACGGCGCGCTGTATCACTTCGTTTCCCAGGAGCATCGCGCGACGTTCGAGAAAGACCCGACGAAGTATGCGCCGGCTTATGGTGGCTTCTGCGGTTACGCAGCGAGCGTGGGCAAGGTGCGTCCGGCCAATCCGCTCATCTGGTCCATTGTGGATGGACAGCTCATTGTGCAGCACACGAAGGGTGCGGATGAATTGTGGCAAAAGGATGTCGCCGGCAACAAGGTCAAGGCGGACAAGTATTGGCCATTGCTTGTCGAAGCGAAGGCAGGGAAGAAAGATCCGATTGATTCGTTGCTCGGCAAGTCTGTGCTCAATCTGGCAAAGATCAATTAAGCGATGGCAGAGCCGCTCCTTGTGCGCTGTGACACGCCGCAATTCAACTTTGGCAAAGGTGGCGGTTGTCGCGCTGCGACAACCCCGCCCGCGTAGTAGCGGGCGGAACGATCCGGCGACAAGCGCGACATCGGCAAGTCCGTTGCGCCGCTGGACGCGGCGCTACTGGTCGCAGCGCGACCAGTTCCACCACCCTTTGCAGCGCGAGTGCCACTCACCTGCCGAAACGAAAACGAAGACGAAAATGAAAACCAAACTCACAATCCTCTCAATCATCACTGCCGGCGCGCTCACCATTGCACTGGCAGATGAACACACCACCCAAGGTCATGTCGCCGTCAAACACGCGCTGACTCTCCAAGGCGCAAAGCAGGTCGCTGAAGCGGCGATGAAGTTTGCGAAGGATAATGGCGCGGCGCCGTCGGTGGCGATCGTGGACGAAGGCGGCAACCTGCTTTACCTGGCGCGTCCCGAGACGAGCTTTGCGGCTGGGGCGAATGTCTCCATCGGCAAGGCGCGCACCTCGGCCATCTTCAAGAAGCCGACGGCGTTCTTTGAGGACACGATCAACAAAGGGCGTTTCACCATGACAGCGTTGCCGGATTTCACGCCGTTGCAAGGCGGCGTGCCCATCCTGCACGACGGCCAGGTGATTGGCGCCATTGGCGTCAGCGGTGCGAAGAGCGCGGCGCAGGACGAGGAAGTAGCCAAGGCCGGCGCAGCAGTTTTTGAAAACAAGGTCACGGCGGCAAAATAGAACCGTAAACAAAATGAAAAAGATTTTACCAACCTTGCTCGCATTGGCGTTCGCGCTGAATCAAAAAGTGGTCGCTGACCACGCACCTCGCGCCGTGCTGCCGGACGCGGTCGTGGATCTGCGCACCGTCGAAGGCGCGGCTCATGTGAGCGCAGCCTGGCGTTACAGCGACACGATCATCAAAGAGATTGAGCATCGCAGTGTCGGGCCGGATTTGAAGGCAAGCGGGTCGGTGAATCGGACGTTTGATTTCACACCGGACGCGCGAGCGAAGGATTTTGATGATTCAAAGTGGGAAGTGATTCCCGCAGACTCATTGGAAAAACGTCGTGGTCATGGGCGGCTGTCATTCAACTGGTATCGCCTCAACGTCACGATTCCCGGAAAGATCGCGGATTTTGACACGCGTGGCTCGACCGTGGTGTTTGAAATTGTCGTGGACGATTACGCGGAGGTTTGGGTGGACGGCAAAGCGCCATTCGTGCTCGGACAAGGCGGCGGTGCAGTGGCGGCGGGCTGGAACGCAGCGAACCGCGTGGTGCTCACCCGTAACGCGCAGCCCGGGCAGAAAATTCAGATAGCTGTTCTCGGCATCAACGGCCCGGTTTCGACACATCCCGACACCTACATCTGGGTGCGCGGCGCAACGCTGGATTTCTACAAACCCGGCAAATTGAGCAAAGCGCGTGAGGTCAAACTGACTGTGGATAAAAAAGATCCGGCTCTCGACGCCATTCTTCCCGCGAACGTGAGGCTGGAAAAGCTTGCGGATGGTTTCGCCTTCACGGAAGGGCCGGTGTGGATTGACGCGCACAATCCTGCGATTGCGCCGGATTCGGAGGAAGGGTTTCTCCTCTTCAGTGATCCGAACAACAACACGATTTATCGCACGACCCCGGACGGCGATGTGTCGGTGTATCTGAACAAATCGGGTTACACGGGCGAAAACATCGGCGAGTATCGGCAGCCTGGCTCGAATGGATTGACGACTGATTCGCAGGGGCGGCTCACGATTTGTCAGCACGGCAATCGCCGCGTGGTGCGCATCGAGAAGAACGGGCTGACGACGGTGCTGGCCGACAAGTTCGGCGGCAAGCGACTTAACTCGCCCAACGATCTCGTCTATCGCAGCGACGGTGCGTTGTTCTTCACTGACCCGCCGTTCGGTTTGCCGAAGTTTGCTGATGATCCGCGCCGCGAACAGCCACACTTCGGGGTTTATTCCGTGAGGGATGGCAAGGTGCAACTGGTCAGCACGGATTTCACCGGGCCGAATGGCCTGGCGTTTTCGCCAGATGAAAAATTCCTTTACGTCGGCGACTGGGACGAAAAACGTGCGGTGGTTTTCCGTTATCCCGTGAACGCCGACGCCACCCTCGGCAAAGGCGAATTATTCCATGACCTCACCACGCCGGGCGCTGAGGACGCGATTGACGGCATCAAGGTGGATCGCGCCGGAAATGTTTTTGTCAGCGGGCCGGGTGGGTTGTGGATTCTCGATGCGAGCGGAAAACATCTCGGCACATTGCACGGGCCGGAGCATCCGCACAACATGGCCTGGGGCGACGCTGACCGGCAGACGCTTTATCTGACCGCGCAAACGGGCATCTATCGCATCCGCTTGAACAATCCCGGCGCGCTGGCATTTTCCTGGAACTGAATGCACAAACCACAAAAATGGGAGCACGAGGACCGTTCCCGTTGTCTTGCGCTATCTACATGTCGCTTACATGTCGCTTTCGCATTTGATAGCCTCGGCCGCGCGTGTTAAGACTCCACGACACCGATTCGCGGGATGAGCAACAAGAAACAGAAGTTGTCCACACCTTTTTCGCCGGCCACGCCGGACGAACCATTTTCGCATCTCGTCGAAGATTGCCCCGATTGCCTGAAGGTCCTCGATCTCGATGGGCGTTTGCTGTCGATGAACGCGGGCGGCATGCGCGTGTTGGAGATATGTGACCTCGCCCCGCTCAAGAATTCCTAC
>CAZFNB010000351.1:0-3909 GCA_964520235.1 uncultured Bifidobacterium sp.
TCGCTCCCTTCGCCTTCTTCGCGCGACACTCTCCGCTGCCGACTACATGAATCCGTCTTACTGCCGCTTTGTAGTGCTGAAATCGTGTTGCGCTTCGCCACCGTCGCTGGTCTTGACGAGCAGGCGGTATTTCACGTCCGGCACGAGCGGTTCAGGCATCATGCCTTTGGCGGCGGGTTTCATCCCCTGGATTCGAGCGCCATAGACGAGCGTCATCGTCGGCGCGGAATTCGATGCAGAATCCAGATCCCAGAGTTTGTGCGGATACTTGTTCGTCTCTGCGTCGGACACCGCCACGACCCTGATGCTGGTAAAACGATAGTAGTGATCGAAGCTGAACGTGACAGGGTTGGCCTCGCCGGACGGAAAGCGCCGCCCGCGTGGACCATCAAGCATCCAAGGACTCGGGCGCGAGGAAATTTGAATACCCTGCGACCGGAACGAGTCTCTGTTGATGTAAACGCTCAACCCGCCCAAGGCGAGGATGACCGCCACCACGCTGATGATTCTTGCCCGCGACATGTTGATGTTGTTGACGGCGCGATGTGAGTATTATTCGATGAGGACGAGGCGTGAAGCACCAAATGCAATCTGGATTGGGAAAAATTGAAATGACCGGGACAAAAAAAATCCAATGCCGCGCGGAGAACGGCAAATCATGGCGCGGCGGTTTTACGTTGATCGAACTGCTCGTGGTCATCGCCATCATTGCGATCCTCGCCAGCATGTTGCTGCCGGCTTTGTCACGCGCCAAAGAATCCGCGTATCGCATCAAATGCACAAACCATCTCCGTCAACTGGGACTCGCCTCCCAGATTTACGCGGGTGACAACCAGGGTTATCTGCCGCCGCGCACCAATCACACGCGCTGGCCCACGCTATTGCAGGAGAGTTACCAGACCCTTGATGTGCTCGTCTGCCCCACCGATTCCAGGCGCGGCACGCCGCTTTCATCCGATCAGCCCGCCGATACGACCGCCGACCGCGCGCCGCGCAGTTACATGATCAACGGCTGGAACGATTACTTCAAACGAACCCTCAGCGCGGCTGAATTCCAGCAATACATGGCCGCAACGTTTCCACGCGCGTCCATCAAGGAAAATGCCATCCTCAAACCCACGGACACCGTGTTGCTGGGTGAAAAGAAAAACCTTCAAAAATCCGACGGGGTAAGAGTTTCCCAACATTTCTTCATGGACCTGCTCGAAGGTGTGGGCAACGACGCGGATCAAATCGAACGCGGCTGCCACTCCACAGTCCAGTCCGGCACGATCTCAAAGGCGGGCGGATCAAACTTTGCTTTTGCCGACGGCAGCGTGCGCTTCATGAGATTTGGCCGCGAAGTCTGGCCGGAAAACATGTGGGTCGTGGACGAGGCGGATCGGAGGACCTACGCGTTCCAGCCGTGACGCAGCCCGCCGGTTCACAGATTCAACTTCAACAATCCGACCTCAAGCGCCAGCGCCTCCTGCACGTTCGTGTAAAGCAGGCGCTGCGTCTGTTCGATGGTGCGTAGATTTTCATTCGCGCGCACCGGCCCGATGCGCGCACCCACCCTGTCCAGGCCTACAAGCTCTGGAAAGCTTAACAGATCGCGCCCGCCAGCCAGCGTGTGCAGCCACACGTCCCGCAACCACCATTGAATCAAGGAAAGCACATCTCCGCGCCGTCGGCGATATTCGGCCTCGATTGCAGCCTTGAGTTCCTCCTCCCATCGCTCGCGCAAATCCTTTTCCACGTCCTCGTATTTTTCCAGCGGCGACTTCGTGGTGAGTTCCTGCTCCACCGATTCCTTGAGGGCCGCCAGTTTCTGCGCCAGCAAATCCATGAGCCGGTAACGGCCCAGCAGACTTTTCTGTTCCGCCGCCGCCAGCGCGCTGAAATCCTTCAGCCACTCGATCTGATCCGCGCTCCAGCGCCGCGCGCCCTCGCCCGCAAAATTCAGCCGCAGGCAACGCGAGATGATGGTTTCCAGAATCCTGCCCGGTTCGGTGGTCAGCAAAATCATCACCGATTTCGGCGGCGGCTCCTCCAGCGTTTTGAGAAAGGAATTTGCCGCCGAGGCATTCAGCCGGTCCGCACCCGAGATGATGGCCACCTTGTATTCCGCCTCCGTGGGTTTGAGCTGGATTTCACGCATCAACTCGCGCATCTGCTCGATGGTCACCACGCGGGATTTGCTTTCCGGTCTGGCCCAATGCACGTCCGCGTGCGATTCGTTGTCCGCCTTGCGGCACGGCAGGCAGGCATCGCAACAATCCACCGCCGCACCGCCCTCGCGCACGGGATTCTGGCAGTTCAACGTCTTGGCCAGCGTGCGTGCCAGAGATTCGAGCGTTTCGATCTGCGCGCCGGAAAACAGATACGCATGACCCAGCCGCCCGCGTTGCAACGACCGTTGCAACAATGCCGCGCCCTGGGTTTGTTCTGGAAAATCCGCAAATGCCATTTGCTCTCCTATCTCAGCGGCCAGCCGCCGTGTTGTTTGATGACAGTATCTATCTCCGTCATCAGGCGTTTCGTTTCGATGAGCGCCCAGACGATGCGCATGTATTCCTCCTGCTCCGTGAAACCGAACGTGCGGCCGATGCGGTCTTTCAACCAGCGTTGCGCGGGCAGGTAGCCGCCGATGGGAAATGTCCACGCGGATTCCGGCACGCCTTCCACGTATTGCAGCTTGTTGATCCAGACGCGGCCCTTCGATGTTTCGTAGCAGCCGACGTGAGTCGGCTCTGACTGTTTTCCTTTTGAAGTGAGCCGACTGACGTCGGCTGCTACAGAGCCAGGGGTGGGCGGCTGATAGCGGACTTCTTCGATCACGTTGCCGTCCTTGACGGGAAAACTGATTCCCTTTGGCTCGCCCTGGCCGCGCGCGTGCAGGCCGACCAGTTCCGCTCCCAAGCCGCCGAGGGTGCGGAACAACTCGAAATCGCTCGTGAGCGGCAGGCGGGGGAAATCCGCGCGCAGGAACTCCGCGTAGCGCTCGCGATACGCGGGGCTGTGAAACACGGCGTAGGCGTATTGGAAGATGAACTCCGGCCCGAACTCGCGCCGGCTGGGGCGGCCCAGACCGTCCGGCACGAACTTGCCCTGCAACTTCTCGCAAAGGTCTTTGATGAACTCGGCGCTCAAGTTCGGGCGGCGGCCATTGTCGTGCGCGAACAAATCTTCCTCGGGTAGTCGGCCATTTGGGTAGAGGTAGAGCGGGAAAACTGTTCCGATGTCGAAAGGTGAAACAACGTCTTTGCACGCGAGGTCTTGAACCGCGAAGAAACCGTCTATTTGCCCACGCCTAGCCTGCCGCAAGCAACAAAGCCCAAGATTCTTTTCTTGGAGCATGTGGTGCATCAAGCCGCTCGCTGGAGTCCCGATGAAACCTTTTCCTCGCCCGCTATACCAAGTGTACCGGACATCGAAAGGCCGATAGACGATTGGATAAGTGAGTTGCTGCTTTGCGTGGTCTCTCACGTCGGCTTGTGCCCGCTCGATAGACCAGTCACGGCTGTCCGGGCCAAGTTCGTATTTGCGACGGAGTTCCTCGACCGCTCCAATCTTGAAGTCGCCAACAACGCGGTTGATTTCCTCCTCGCTAAACTGAATAGAGACTCGGTCACGCTCTGTTTTGATTGCATTGCCCGAAAGCGGAAACATATCGCGCACACTCCACAAAGCTCTGAACTCCTTCTCCAACGACGCATCTCGCGGCACGAGATAAAAGCCGGGTGACGTCGGTTGAAGCTTCTGCCACTTCGTATTCTCCGTGTGATGGTCGTCCAGCCATTCGTATTTGTCGGCGCGGCGTCCCCACAAATCCACGTAGCGCACGGTGGCCAGCGGCTTTTTTGTAGCAGCCGACGTGAGTCGGCTCACTTTTCCAGTTTGAGCGGACTCACGTCCGCTGCTACCAGG
>CAZFNB010000352.1:0-3901 GCA_964520235.1 uncultured Bifidobacterium sp.
TGCGAATTTCTGAACCGAAGGATTTGCCGATTCAGCATGTCGATCTCGTTGATCTCCTGCTGGATTTCCATGACCACAAGGCCATCCGCGTTGATGTAGGGCGTGACGTTCAGGCCGATGCCGACTTCGAGCTGGGCGTAGGAAGAAGACGGGCCGCCGTTAAAGCCGCCGCCGTAGTAGGTGGATTGGACGGTTGGACGGGTTTCGCCGAGGAAGATGCGACCTGTCTTGGCGTGCGAAGTCATGATGCGCGGCTTCTGGATGACGCTGATGCGTGAGTCCGTGGCGGCGGCCTGAATAGCAATGTCGAACGTCGGCCCGAGTCCGATTTGACCGAAGTAACTTGATCCGGACGGCAGCGAGGAAACCAGATTCGTCGAGCCTGAAGCCAGGAAGTCAAAGAATGACTGGCCGTTGTTGAATCCGCCGACACCGGCAAAGAGGCTGTTCGTTCCGTTCTTGCTGAAATTGCGCTGGCGCTGCGCTGCCGACACTCCGAGATTCCAATCATTGTCCAGCGACACGTCCATGATGATGGTCTCGATCATCACCTGTTGCAGCACCACGTCGAGTTTGCTGATGATGTTGGTGATGGTGCGGAGGTCGTCGCGCGTCGCAAAAACAAGCAACGAGTTTGCGCGCACGTCAGCGATGATCTTGTTCGGGCCGATAAGCTGGATGTCGCCCGAGGCACTGCCGGGGGTGGCGGCGCGATTGATGATCTGATTGATGCGGTCACTGAACGTCGAGCCGGAGGAAGGCGCTCCTGTCACGGGCTGGCCGGGCGTGTTGGGTGTGGTCGTCCGCTGACCAAAACCGCCGGTCGAGCCGCTGCGACCGAACGCGCCGCCAGTGCCGCCACTGGTGCCGCCGGCTGAACGTTGACCGAACGTGCTGCTGCTGCCGCCACCGCTGATGCTGTTGAGCGCTGAAGCGATGTCCTCGGCTTTTGCGAACTTGATCGGGATGACCTCGGAAACGATTTCCGCCGGAATGTTCACGTCAATCTTCTCGACCATTTCCAACATGCGTTTCACGTTTTCCTCGTTGTCGCGGAGGATGAGCATCTGTGTGCTGTCAATCGGCAGCGACGGCGGCATTCCCGGCGTGGCAAACGGCGTGAGCAGTGTCATCAACTCGCTCGGCTTGGCGTAACGCAACTGGACGATGTGCGTGACGTAGTTGCCGAGTTCGTTCAACTCGGACGCGGGGCGATTGTCCGGCTTCGGAGCCGCGCCCGGGACGCTGGCGGTGGGAACGACCTTGAGAAACTTTTCGCCGACTTTGACGAGCGAGATGTTGTTCATGGCCATCGCCGCTTCGAGAGCCTGAATGACCTCTGTTTTGGTCAGCGGCGTGGTCTGGATGAGCGTGATCGTGCCTTCCTTCGGCAATTGCGGATGCCGCAGGACCGTGCGTCCGACGAATGTGGCATAAAGTTCAAGCATCTTGTCCAGCGGCGCGGCGGGAAAGTTCATGGCGCCGACGGGATAAACCTCCTCGGGTTGCGCGGCGGGTTTTGGCGCGGGCGGTTGAACCCCGGGAGCGATGGGTTCCGGCGCGGGTGTTGCGGAAGCCGGATCCGTCTGCGCGGCGCCGGCCGGCTGTGCGTTTGCAGGTGTGGCTGCGCCGGAGTCCGCGGCGGGTGCCGCCACCGGGCCGCGCGTGGGTTTGGCGAGCGTGCGGTTGGTGCGGGCCATCATCGCGCGCATGAGCGGGTTGTCCGGAGACATTTCACGGTTGGTCGAGGCAGTGGGCGGCGCGGGCAATGGCGGGATTTGCGCGGACGCGAAGGCCGCCAGAATCAGCAGCGCGAGAGTCGGAAAAATTGTTTTCACGTTCATTTCTTGGTTGTCGTTGAAGGTTTCACAGCCGTGGTTGCAGCGGGTTTTGCGGCAGGCGCAGGCGTGGTTGTCTTGGGAGCGGTGGCAGGCGCAGGCGTCGCGGGTTTGGGCGCGGGCTGTTTCTTTTGGTAACTCGCCACAAGTTTCATGCTGGCAGTAAGGGCGGTGCGTTGCGGGTCGGCGGGGCGCAGAGACATGTCGCGCACGCGGATGAGCGATGCGCCTTCGCCGAGGCTGAACAGGAAATTGACAAGATTGGTTTCACCGCAGTTGACGGTTAGAGACTGTGCCTTCTCGAAGAAGTGTGCGTTGGTCTTGCCGGGTAGCTGGACACTGTGGGTGACGTTGACCTGCGACGCGCCTGCCTGACGCTGGATGGTGAGGGCGAAATCCGTGCCCTGATCCTCCTGGGCCACGATCGCGCCCTGGCCTTGAAGTTCTGTGATCTTCTTTTTGTAATCCGACGATTTGGCGATCTCGTCGTTGTAAAGTTTGAGCAGCTTGTTCGCTTTGTCGCGGCGCGCATTGACCTCGTCCCAGCGCTTCAACAACGGACGCGTGACGAAGAGATGGAAGACGATGAAGCCGACGATGACGAAAAAGAAAAACACGCGGCGTTCAAAGGAGCTGAGTCTGGCGTAGAATTCCTTCACAGGCCCTCCACTCGTTTGAGGTCCACGCTGAAACTCCAGCGGGCCACGTTGCCCGGCGGGATTGTGCTGTGGTTGAACGCATCGCCACCCGCGGATTCGAACATCGGCTCACCGTTGACGGTGGCTTTCCTGAGTTCGGAACTGAAATTGATCACGTCGGTCACGTTTTCCACCGGCACGGTGCCGTCAAGCCGGAGGCGTTTGCCGTCTTGAAAACCCAGGCTGTCGAGTTGCGCGTCGAGCGGCAGCCGTTCGGCCACGGCCTTCCAGCAATCCAGCGCGGCGAATTTCAGGTCCTGCCGTGCCTTGAGCACGAAATAAAGTTCCCGGTCGCGAACGGCGTTGGTGTAAGTGACGCTGAGGCTGGAGGCGTCGTTCTCCACGCTGCCGACGCGAAAATCCTGCACCGACACCACGGCGAAATAGGCGAGCACGGCGATGAGATAAAGCCCGCCCACACCGAGCAATCCTCTCGACCATAGCCGGTCAATGAACTGGTCGCGGTACCGCGCGGCGAATTCCGGCGGGAGAAGGTTCGTCTTTGCGTCGGCTTGCGTGGCGCGTCTCGCGGTGAGCGCGGCAAGTTGTTGGAGTGGCGGCGGCGCGGCGACACTGACGGGTTGGTCCACCGCCTGACGCAATGGCGTTTCCCATTCGGCTGCACTGCCGCCTTCAGCCACGAGATGCCATTCGGGTGGTGACGTGAGCCAGCCTTCGAGTTCGCCCGCCCACGCCATCTGTGACAGTTGTTCCTTGAGTGACGCGACGCGTTCGCCGGCGGCAGGCGGCATGGTGACGAAGTTGACGTTTTGCAGCACGCCATCGTACCACCATGCGACAAGCGCTGTGCCGTGAGCGCCCGCGGCGTCGGGATAAATCCACGCGCCGTTGCCGGAGACGGTGGTGGCCTGAAGCAAATCCACCGCGCTGAGTTCGAGGCGGTCGGCCAGAAATCCCTGCGATTCGAGTTTGCCGAGAAATTCTTCCACGGCTTTCCGCTCGGCGAGCGTGACGATGAGCGTCTGCTGACCGGTTGGGGCTTCCGCGCCCGCCTCGACAGGTTTGCCCGTCTTCGCAGGAGTTTCACCGAGCGAGTGGATCGTCCACACCACCTGACCGACCGGGATGGGTGAGAGTTTTTCCAACTGCAATTCGACCATCGAAAGCGTTTCGGCGAAATTTGCAGCCGGCAGATGCACGACGCGCAGGAACACGCTCTCCGGCGGCAGCCACGCGACGTTGAGCTTGGGCTGCCAGAGCGTTGACCAGCTTTTTTCAATCGCGCTGGCGGGAACCTTCTGGTCGGCGGCGGCGGAGTGCTCGCGGTTCAACGAGATCTTCCGGGCGTCGAACTGCCAGAGGCGGCGGGTGTAGTCCTGCTGGTCGGCGCGGCGAAGCAGCCAG
>CAZFNB010000353.1:0-3888 GCA_964520235.1 uncultured Bifidobacterium sp.
AGATCAACAACCCGCTCAACTTCGCCACCACCGGTCTGTTCACGCTCAAGAAGAAGGGAAAACATCTTCCGCCCGAACAGCAGGAAGAATACACGGACATCGTCAAAGACATCGAGGACGGCATCACGCGCGTAAAAAACATCGTCTCCGACCTGCGCATGTTCACGCATCCCAGCACGGAGAATCTGGATCAAGTGGATGTTTCGGAAGCGGTGACATCCGCGCTCCGTTTTCTCAGCAATGAAACCAAGGACAAGGTCATCATCGAGCAACACCTCGGTGAAAAGCAGACTGTTCGTGCCAACAAAAACAAACTCATCCACGTTTTCGTCAACCTCGTCCAGAACTCGCTTGATGCGCTTCGCACCAAACCATTCCCGAACGGCGAGCGCCCGACCATCTGGATCGAAGGACGGACGGATCGCGGGCGCAGTTATCTGATTGTGCGCGACAACGGGCCAGGAATTGCCAGCGAGAATGTGGACAAGATTTTTGACCCGTTCTTCACCACCAAGGACGTGGGTGAAGGCATGGGACTCGGGCTGAGCATCTGTTACCGTATCCTGGAGGAGAGCCAGGGCAAAATCTCCGTACGCACCGAGGCCGGAAAGTTTTGTGAATTCACGCTGGATTTCCCGGCGAATTGATGACAGAAACGTGATGTCGGACTGACGCGATGGAAACGCAATACGATTACCGCAAGTTCGCGATTCTCTACGTGGATGACGAAGAGAAGTCGTTGAAGATGTTTTCGCGCGCGTTCGGCGACGACTTCCGCGTCTTCACCGCTTCCAACGCCGCCGATGGCGCCAAGATTCTCGAGGAGAAAAAGGCCGAGATCGCCATCCTGATGACTGATCAGAAGATGCCCGGCGAAAAGGGCACGTGGCTGCTCGAACGAGCGCGACAGATCGAACCGCGCATCATCCGCATGCTGGTCACAGCATACACGGATTTCCAGGACGCGATCGAAGCGATCAACACCGGCGCGATTTATCGTTACGTCAATAAACCGTGGGATCCTGCCCAGCTTGAGGAAACTCTCAGGCATGCGATCGAATTTTTCCTCGTACAACGCGAGCGCGATCAGTTGCTTGCCGAAAAAATGTCCGTGCTGCGCAATCTCATGGTGGCCGACCGGCTTGTCAGTCTCGGCCTGCTGGCGGCGGGCCTGAGTCACCACATCCGCAACGCACTGGTGGCTGTCAAAACATTCCTCGACCTCGCGCCCATGAAGATGCGGGACGAGAAACAGGATGCCGCGCAGTTGCGCCATCCGGAGTTCTGGGGGGAGTATCATCGCAGCGTCCAGCTGCAAATTGACAAGATCAACAACCTGCTCAAAGAACTTTGGGCCGCGTCCGAGAAACCTCCGTTGCATTTTGCCGACGAGGTAAAACTCAACGAGGTGATTGCGCACACCGTTGAAACCCTCAAAGCTTCGCTTGCGGAAAAGGGTGTTCAGGTGGAGAACAACATCCCGGCAGACCTGCCCGCGTTGCATGTGGACAAGACGAAGTTTTACCGCCTGTTCGAGCTGTTGCTGCGCGATGAAATGGCAAACCTTCCACCGGGGACGCGCGTCACCTTCACCGCTGCGCTGCACGATGGCGAGAAGCCCGAAATCGAAATCCACATCAACGACAACGGCCCTGGTCTGCCGCAGGATGCTGCTGCGGTGTTGTTCGATCCATTTGTTGTCCGCGCGGATGCGCCCGGTGAATTTGGCATCAACCTCATGGCGTGTTTCTTCATCGTCCACCATCACGGCGGCCACATCGAGGCCACCAGCGGTCAAGGCAAGGGAACTACATTCACCCTTCGCCTCCCGCTAAAGCCAGACCGCAGTCTTGTGGAATTGAATCAAAATCTCCTCCAAAAGACCCGTTCCAGCGACAAGCTTTGGGAAAATCTCGCTTCCCATTCTTGAATCGGATGCGGTTTGGATATCCCTTCCCCAACCCGGCAAATTTTTCTCACGGGGAATCCCTATGGCAAGTTCCGCCTCCACCCCGGCTTCACAACAAGTCCTCATTCTGTTTTAGTTGCTCGCGTTTACGGTAAGAATTGATTGACCTGCGGGCGGGCGTATGGATTATCTAGGGACAGTGATGTTTTCGGGAACAAGTCTCAAACAGTTCGGGCACTGGTCACACGACTGTCGTCAGTTGCCGGAGGTGTTTTTTACGTTCCGCATCCGGCCTTTTTCGGCTCTTGCCAGGAATCAAATCAAAACCAGCGTCCTATGAAAACCATCCTGGTCTTGTCGCCACATCCTGAAACAGCCGAAATCATCCGCAGCGGTTTGAATCCGGG
The DNA here is from genome assembly GCA_964520235.1 of uncultured Bifidobacterium sp. Taxonomy (GTDB): domain Bacteria; phylum Verrucomicrobiota; class Verrucomicrobiia; order Limisphaerales; family JADLHS01; genus JADLHS01. The sequence goes on from CAZFNB010000353.1 coordinate 2,317, forward strand.
GGAATTTCGCGTTGTCCACCGCGTTGCACAGGAGGATGCCCAGCCGTTGATCGTTCATGGTCTCGTTCACGCGTGCATCATTGATGTGGAACTCGGCGGTGTACAGGGCTTGTGGATGATTGAACGATTGCGCCGACGCGACACACATTGTCCGTTCATCGTTTACACCGGAGACAATCAGGCGGAGTGGGAGGAGGAGGCTTATGCTTCCGGAGTGGCACACATTCTATCAAAGCCTGTTCGCCCCAAGATTCTCGAAATTCTCCTTCAACGGATACTATCCTCGCGGCAGCAGACAGGAATTCAACTCTCCCCTGCCCCGGCTGTGGTTTCGCGCATCGAAACTCCTTTCGTGGCCGCGCCAGCGACTTCCCCGTCATTGGTCATGCCCCAGACCATCGGCCTGTTGAAAAATTTTTCCTCTGTTCTCACGCACTCGTTGGATGCCGGGGCGTTGTTGAAGCAATTTCTTTTTCAACTTCGTGAAATCGTCAGCATCAACCGTGCGGCGATTTTTTTGCGTGCGCCCGAAAACATTTCCAACCCCGAAGCTCGAAGCGGAGAACGCCTTTTACCGATGGCTTGTTCGATCGGCGTTTCGCCTGCATTGAGCGGAAATTTTCAATTGTCCTTGGACAAGGGGCTTGGCGCACAACTCGAACGGCTGGGAAGGATTTTGCGCCGCAACAATGACGAGGCGCTGACCGATCCCGAGGCACGCAGGGAATTCGAACTGCTGGGTGCACAAGTGGCCGTGCCGATTCTGGATCGGGAACGGCTGATCGGCGCGGCGGTCTTTGATGGCCGAATCACCGGCGAACCACTCGTCAACGCGGAACTGGAGTTGATTTATCATCTGCTTGAGCAGCTTGCGCTGGCCGTCCGCAACATCTGGCTGCACGACCAGCTCACGTCGAATCACGAAATGATGACCGGTGTGCTGCGGGAGTTGAGCAGCGCCTGCGTTGTTGTGAGCCGCGATCTGAAAATCCTTCACGCAAACAAGATGGCGAAGAAGTATTTTGGTTCGGCGCGACAGACGGGCGAAATGGAGTACACCGATCTCCCGGAACTTATTGCCGCCCGGGTCTATCAGGTGTTGCGCACCGGCGCGGCAGTCAATCCGTTTCGGTACGAGCCGGAAGGCGCAAACCCCGGCGTGGTTTACAGCGTCGGCATCGTTCCATTCCAGCGTGGCGAAGGCGGCCTGCCCGCATCCGCGTTGCTCACGGTCGAGGATCTCACCCAGGGTGAGCAGATGAAAAACCTCGAAATCGAGGCGACCAACCTGCGACTCATCAAATCCATGGCGGACCGTCTCGCACACGAGGTCGGCAACGCCATGGTGCCGCTGTCCACGCACCAGCAATTGCTCGCTGAAAAATATCGCGACCCGGAATTCCGTGCGTCGCTCGATGCCGCGCTGGCTGACGGCGTCAAGCGCGTCACGCGGCTCGTCAACCAGATGCGTTTTCTTGCGCGGGATTCAATGGTGTCGCAGGAACATTTCCCTGTCTCGCCGCTCATCGAGGAAGCGTTTCAAGAGGCCCGCAAATATCAACCCGCCAAGGC
>CAZFNB010000354.1:0-3884 GCA_964520235.1 uncultured Bifidobacterium sp.
CATCGCAACGGAATAATTTCCCGCATCGGCGTATTGAGAATTCAGTCTCGTGTAACTCGATCCGTTTGCCCCGGAGATGTTCGTTCCGTTGAAGCGCCATTGGTAACTCGGTGTCGGCGTGCCGCTGGCGGTGACGGAGAATTGCGCATTGCTCGTGACTTTGACCGCGACAGCGAGTGGTTGAATTGAAATCGAGGGCGCGACGTTGACGGTGAGCGCCGCAGGCGAACTGGTGATTGAACCGGCGACGTTGGTCAGCACGACGGTGTAGTTGCCGGCATCAGCAGGTTGGGCGTTGCTGTGGGTATAAGTGCTCGACGTTGCTCCGGAGATGTTCGTTCCATTGAAGCGCCATCGATACCCCGGCGCGGGCGTGCCACTGCCCGCGACGGTGAAAGTGGCGTTCACACCTTGATTCACGTTGGTCGGTTGCGGATGTGAAGTGATGTTCGGCGCGATGGCCGGAATCTCAACGCGCAGATTGTCCACAAGACAAAAACTCAGATTCGTGTTCGCGGAGAGCGAGGAGAATGAATCCCAGTAGCCGATGAAGATGTTGCTCGACGTGAGCGTGCTCGTGACGCTGGCGATTTTAAGTCCATCAATGAACCATTCGATGACATTGCCGTTTTTGTTCACCACAACATCGCGCCACGCATAGCCAATCGTGCCCGCTGCAAGTCCGCCGACTTGAGCCTGCGCCGCAGGAGAAGTCGCACCGCCGGGGAAAACGTTCAGGTAATACGGATGCTCGTTGCCCCGCACATTCGATGCAGTGCCACCCGCGTAAACGCCGCTGGCAGCCGATTGTAGCGTGGTGCCAATATAAGCCCGCCAGTCGGGCAATGTTGCCGAAGTATCTGCGGCTTGACCCTCACCGTCCGTCGCAAACCACACGCCATCCGCCGCGGCAGAAGTCCATTGAACCTGGTTGCCCGAAGTGCCGAGACCGGAAGTGTGATGCTGCGTCGAACCATTGCCACCCTCGGGAAACGGGCCGTTCTGATTCATCCAAAGATCGTAGTGCAGGCGATAGTTGCCGCCAAAATTCTGGCCGCTGGGTGACATGCTCAACGCAGCGACGGCTCCTGCGCTCACGTTCACTTCAAACTTCACACCTTTGGTGGTGCCACCGGTGGAGTTTGGCGCTGAAGGAATGCCGTAGCCGGCGTAGTTGTAGGCAAAAGCCACGCGCGTGTCGGCGGATTGTCGAAGCGTCCAGTTTGCGGCGGAGTTGGCGTCGAAATTGTCTGAAAACACAGGCGTGAAGAATCCGTTCACGGTCAACGTCGCGACGCTGCTCGTGATGCTGCCGTACGAATTCGTCACGACGATGGTGTAGCTGCCAGCGTTGTTGCTTGCGATGTTTGAAAGCGCGTAGGTCGTGTTCGTGGCGTTGGCGATGTTCGTGCCGTTGAAGCGCCATTGATATTTCAGGTTTGGCGCACCGTTCGCCAGAGCGCGAAACGTGATTGAGCCACCTTGATCTGCGGTGCGGCTCGAAGGTTCAGACGCGAAATATGGCAGCGTCAGTCCGCCCACAATGTAATTGGTCAATGTTGTCGCGGTGCCGTTGAACACATCGGAGTCGCCGCCAGTCCAGTTGGTGTCCGCGTATTGCCAGAACGTCCAGCCTGGCCATGGGAACGTGCCTGCGGGTGGCGAACCGCCTTGTACATTCGGGTTGGATGGATAACCTGCAATCCACGGAGTCCAGTTGGTCACGGCGGTCGTCAGCCCAGAATAACTTCCCGATGGCGTGGAATACCATGTGCCGGTGTAAACGACGGGTTTCACGCCCACGACACCGTTTGCAAAAGCGTAGTTGGAGACGGAAGTACACCATTGATTCACCCACGCCGAGCAAGTGGCGGCGCTGAGTTGATTGCTCATGTTGACGTCCTCCCAATCCAGCATCGGCATCATGTAACGGCCATCTGCCTTCACGTAGTTGCTCGCAACGCTCCAAAAATATTGCGCTTCGGACTCCGCGCTGTTTGCGCCGGTGATGTTCGGGCTTTTGCTCGGGCGCGCAAAATGATAAGAGCCGATGTAGATGCCTGCGGCCTTTGCGCCCGCGATCTGCTCGGCATATTCGGAGTTGACGAAGTTTGTGGTTTCCGTCGCCTTGGCCCAGCCAAAGGTCACGCCATTGTTCTTTGCGAACATCCAACTGATGACAGGCTGATAACCCGAGACATCTGTTCCAAGCGGACGTTGCCCGTAAGCATTCAAGCCAGCAAGCAACAAGGCGGTGACGACCGCTGGAAGCACGACGAAGATCCGGCAAAATACCAAGCGCAATACAAAACGTGAGAAAATCATGATTGGAATCTGCAGCTACATTCGCCGAAAAACGGCTGAATCCAAGAATTATTTGCTGCGATAGATGTTTTCAGAGGACGCATGTTTGGGTGATACTCGATGCGTGAAAACGATTGCCATCATCGGCGCATCGAACGACCGGAATAAATTCGGCAACAAAGCTGTGCGCGCTTTTCGGCAGCAGGGTCATGAGGTCTTTCCCGTGAATCCGAAGGAGGAAATGATCGAGGGGCTGCGCGCGTTCAAATCCATCCGCGATGTGCCGGTGCGTCCTCAGATGGTCAGCGTTTATCTGCCGCCGCCGGTGTTGATCAAGGTCTTGCCTGACATAGCCGCGCGCGGGTGCGACGAGTTGTGGCTGAATCCGGGAACGGAATCCGACGAGGTGATTGCAGAAGCAGAGCGGTTGGGCCTGAATGTGATTCAAGCGTGCAGCATAGTCGGCGTTGGAGTTTCGCCAGGTGAACTTTAACCCGCGCCACCGCCGGAAATCGGCTTGGGCGCGCCCTTCAACAGGGCGACACCGTAATCGCGGTTCATGCGCGCGATGAAATCAAGGGAGATTTCTTTCGGGCACACCGCTTCGCAACTGCCGGTCACGGTGCATGAACCGAAACCTTCCGCATCCATCTGATCCACCATTGCCTTGACGCGCTTGAAGCGTTCCGGCTGGCCTTGGGGCAACAAGCCTAGATGCGAAACCTTCGCGGCGACGAACAACATAGCGCTGGCGTTCTTACAAGCCGCCACGCACGCACCGCAACCAATGCATTGCGCGGCATCCATCGCGAGGTCGGCGTTTTCCTTCGGAACAGGAATCGAGTTCGCGTCCGGCGCCGCGCCCGTGCGCACGCTGATGAAACCACCGGCGTGTTGGATGCGGTCGAATGCCTTCCGGTCCACGACGAGGTCTTTGATGATCGGGAACGCCTTTGCGCGCCACGGCTCAACCACGATGGTGTCGCCGTCCTTGAATCTCCTCATGTAGGTCTGGCATGTCGCAACGCCTTTGTGCGGGCCGTGCGGCTTGCCGTTGATGACGCACGAGCAAGTGCCGCAGATGCCTTCGCGGCAGTCGTGATCGAACGCAATCGGGTCTTCGCCCTTGTTGGCGAGTTCCTCGTTCACCACGTCAAGCATTTCGAGGAACGACATGTTCTCGTTCAACGCGGGCGATTCGTAGGTGCGGAATTCGCCGGGCGTGTTGCGGTTCTTCTGCCGCCAAACTTTGAGTTTAACTTTCATGCTAAATCTTTTTTGCTTTTGCACTGTCGGCCTTTGCGGACTTCGGCATCAATGTGTGGAAACCAATTTCGCGTTTCGGCTTCGGTTTCTTCTTTTCGTTCATCAACGCACGAATGGCGTCAAACACGACGCGGAACTGTTTGTCGTATTTGCTTTCCAGTGTGGCCAGCTTGCGCGCCAGATCAGCGTGAGTTGCGAGCAACTGCCGCAACTGCACGAACGCGCGCATGATGGAAATGTTCACTTGGACAGCCCGCTCGCTCCGTAAGACGCTCGACAGCATCGCCACCCCCTGCTCGGTGAAGACAAAAGGG